>CANRCH010000157.1 GCA_947629065.1 uncultured Aliarcobacter sp. | reverse complement strand
TTAATTACATCAAATAATTATTTATATAAATGTTTTTTCTATAAATTGACTTAAAAAAAATATAGTGATATTATTTCAAAAATTAAAGAAAAACTAGGAGATGCAGTAAAAGATGTAAAAGTTACAACTAGACTTTCATCTTCAGCTTCTTGTATAACAAAAGATGCTTCTGATGCACAAATGGCTGCAATGGCACATATGTTTGCACAAATGGGACAAGAAGTTCCAGAGATTAAACCAATTTTAGAGATAAATCCAGATCATGAGCTTGTACAAAAACTTCAAGCAACAAATAATGAAGAGTTAATTGAAGATGCTTCTTGGATTTTATTAGATCTTGCAAAAATTAGTGAAGGTTTAGAAATAAGCGACAAAGTTGAGTTTGCAAAAAGACTTACAAAAATTACAACAAAAGCACTATAAACAAATAGGCTACTTAGAAAATAATCTAAGTAGTCCTAAGTAATTAAACAAACTTTTGTTAAAATCAAAATATCTTATAACAAGGAAGATATTTTGAAAAAACTACTTTTTTTTATACTTATAATTTTAGCCCTTATAGGTACTTATTTTTACTATTTTGTAAATCAAGATTCAAATTTAGAAGGTTTTGCTAAGGCAAATGGAAGATTAGAGACAACTCAAGTTGATATTTCATCAAAACTATCAGGAAGATTAATTGAAGTAAATGTACAAGAGGGTGATTTGGTTGAAAAAGGTCAAATCCTAGCAAAAATTGATGTAAAAGAGCAAAATAGCAAACTTCAAGAGGTAATATCTTATAAAAATCAGGCAATTGAGAATAAAAAACACTCTTTAGAGATTGTAAAACAAAAAGAGAGTGAACTATCTTTAGCACAAAAAGATTTCGATAGAGCTAACAAACTATTTAAATCAAAAAGTATTCCATTAGCTGAATATCAAAAAAGAGAGACTGAGTTAAGAAATGCAAGAATTGCACTAAATGCTGCAAAAACTCAAATAAGTAGTTCAAATGCTGTTGTTGATGCCTTTGATTCTCAAATTGAAACAACAAAAATTAATATAGAGGAATCTAATTTATACTCTCCAACAAAAGGAAGAGTTTTATATAAAATAGCACAAAATGGTGAGATTGTAGCAAATGGTGGAAAAGTTTTAGTTGTTCTTGATTTGATTGATACATATATGACTGTTTTTCTTCCAACTTCACAAGCTGGACTTGTAGATATTGGAACAGAAGCTAGAATAGTTTTAGACGCAGTTCCAGATATTGCAATTCCTGCAAAAGTATCTTTTGTTTCTCCTTTGGCACAATTTACTCCAAAAGAGATAGAGACAAAAGAAGAGAGAGAAAAACTTATGTTTAGAGTAAAAGTAAAAATAGAACCTAAACTACTAGAAAAATATTATGAAAGAATTAAAACAGGACTTCCAGCAGTTGCTTATATTAAACTAAATGAAAATGCAGTTTGGCCAGAGTTTCTAAATAATTTACCAGAGTATTAAGAATAAAAAATGAGCAAAATTATTGCAAAAGTTTCTAATCTATCACATAAATATGGTGATGTTTTAGCACTTGATAATATAAATTTAGAGATACCAAAAGGACAAATGATAGGACTCATTGGTCCTGATGGTGTTGGGAAATCTACACTTTTATCACTTCTTTCTGGAACAAAGATTATTCAACAAGGAAAAGTTGATATATTAAATTTTGATTTATCAAACAAAAAAGAAAGAGAGGCTATTTTTGAAAAAATAGCTTATATGCCACAAGGTTTGGGAAAAAATCTATATATGACTCTAAGTGTTTATGAAAATATTGAGTTTTTCGCAAAACTTTTTGGATTAAATAGAGATGATAGAAAAAAAAGAATTTTACAACTACTAAAAAGTACTGATTTAATCAAATTTAAAGATAGACCAGCTGGAAAACTTTCAGGTGGAATGAAACAAAAACTTGGTCTTTGTTGTGCTTTAATTCATGACCCTGAAATATTAATACTGGATGAACCAACAACTGGAGTTGATCCACTTTCAAGAAGAGATTTTTGGGAACTAATAAAAAGTATAAAAGATAAAAATGAGAATATGAGTGTATTAGTTGCAACTGCATATATGCAAGAAGCAGCCTCTTTTGACACTATTATTGCTATTGATGCTGGAAAAATATTAATGCAAGGCACTTTGAGTGAGATTTTACAAAAAACAAATTGCACTGATATTGATGATGCTTTTATACAACTTTTACCAGAACAAAAAAGAGTTGGATATAAAAAACTAATAGTTCCAAAAAGAGATGAAACAAGTCAAGATTACTCAATAGAAGTTGAAAATTTATCTATGAAGTTTGGAGATTTTACAGCTGTTGATAGTGTAAATCTAAAGATAAAAGAGGGTGAGATTTTTGGATTTTTAGGATCAAATGGTTGTGGAAAAACTACAACTATGAAGATGCTAACAGGACTTTTAACCCCAAGTAGTGGAAATGCAAAGCTTTTTGGTGAAGAGTTAAAAGATAGTTCATTTTTAATGAAAGAGAAAGTTGGATATATGACTCAAGCTTTTTCACTTTATAGTGAGCTTTCAATTTTGGAAAATTTAGAACTACACGCAAAACTTTTTCATATAAAAAATCAGAAAAAAAGAGTTGAGTATCTATTAGAAAAATTCAACTTAAAAGAGTACAAAGATTTTGCAGCAAAAGAGTTGCCTTTAGGAATAAAACAGAGGCTTTCTTTAGCAGTTGCAGTTATACATAGCCCCAAAATGCTTATATTAGATGAGCCAACTTCAGGAGTTGATCCTGTTTCAAGAGATAGTTTCTGGGAGCTTTTAGTAGATTTATCAAGAAAAGAGAGTGTTACAATCTTTATCTCAACTCACTTTATGAATGAGGGTGAAAGATGTGATAGAATCTCTTTAATGCACAAAGGAAAAGTATTAGTTAGTAATACGCCTGAAAATTTAATTAAAGAGAAAAACAAAACAAATCTTGAAGATACTTTTATTGAGTATTTAGAAGAGGCTATTGATGAAAATGAAAATAGCAAAATAGATATAAAAGATGAAATTGATTTAAGAAGTGAAAGCCAAATAATTCAAAACAGTTTTTTTAGTTTAAATAGAGTTTTTGCATATAGTTTTAAAGAGACTTTAGAACTTTTAAGAGATAGAGTTCGATTAACTTTTGCACTTTTTGGTACTATTATTTTGATGGCAGTTATTGGATATGGAATTAGTTTTGATGTTGAAAACCTAAGTTTTGCAGTTTTAGATCAAGATAAAAGCCCAACAAGTCAAAACTATATACAAAATATTTCAGGTTCAAGGTATTTTATAGAAAAAGATGAGTTAAGCTCTTTTAGTGAATTAGATGAAAAAATGAAGAGTGGAAAAATTAGTGTTGCTTTTGTAATTCCACCAGATTTTGGTAGAAATCTTGCAAAAAACCATCAAGAAGAGATAGCTGTTTGGGTAGATGGAACATTTCCATTTAGAGCTGAAACAATAAACGGTTATGTAAAAGGTTTACACTACACATATATTTCAAATTATGCTAAAGAGAGTCTTGGCATTGAGTCAAAACAAGATATAAATATTATTGTAAGATATAGATATAATCAAGATTTTAAAAGTATTTATTCTATGGTTCCTGCTGTTATATCTATGCTTTTAATATTTATTCCAGCTATTCTTATGGCACTTAGTGTTGTAAGAGAGAAGGAGTTAGGTTCTATTACAAATTTCTATGCTACACCAGTTTCAAAAATGGAGTTTTTATTAGGAAAGCAATTACCTTACATATTTGTTGCTATGATTAGTTTTTTTTCTATGGTAGCTTTTGCTGTTTTTATCTTTGATGTCCCTTTAAAAGGTAGTTTGTTTACACTTAGTTTAGGTGCTTTTTTGTATATTATTTGCACAACTGCAATAGGACTTTTTATATCATCTTTTGTAAAAACACAAATTTCAGCTCTTATGGGAACTGCAATATTAACACTCCTTCCAACAGTTCAATTTTCAGGATTAAAAGATCCTGTTAGTTCACTTGAAGGAGTTGCTAAATATATTGGAGAGTTTTTTCCTGTAACATATTTTATAAATATAAGTAGGGGAGTTTTTAGTAAAAATGTATCTTTTCAAGAACTTCATTTTGAATTTTTTGTATTAAGTTTATCTA
>CANRCH010000156.1 GCA_947629065.1 uncultured Aliarcobacter sp. | reverse complement strand
TCAAGTTCTTTTGGGCTTAATTCAAGCAAAATTACTTTTTGTGGAAAAGTGTTTGATGTTGCAAGTCTATTTAACTCTATTTGGCTATCTATTTCTTCATCTTTTGCATAAGCAATTCCAGATATAAATGATCTATCACTTATTATTAGCTTATCTTGATTTTTTAAAATTACCTCTTGTGTATGTTCAGCCCTATCTGCCAAAAACATAAACATTTCAGCTTTTTTACTTTTTGCCTCTCCACTTAAAATCATCTCTCTAAGCTTAATTCCAAGAGTTGTTCCACCTGGTTCTTTTGTAAAAATTGCATTTGGAAGTTTTGCTTTTAAAAGTTCAAGTTGTGTTGATTTTCCAGCTGTATCAATACCTTCAATTACTACATACATTCTAAAACCTCTTTTGGAACTAAATGTTCAAAATGTCCACCAAATCTAATAATTTCTCGCACAATTGTAGAACTCACAAATGCGTGTTCAAGAGTTGGCATCAAATAAACTGTTTCAAGATTTTTATTTAGTGATGAGTTTGCATATCCCATTTGAAGTTCAAATTCAAAGTCGCTAACAGCTCTTAGACCTCTAATTATAGTATTTATTTTTAACTCTCTTGCTAAATCTACAAGAAGGGTGTCAAAACCAATTACTCTAATATTTTCAATATCTTTTGTAGCAGCTTTTACAAACTCAACTCTTTTTTCATGTGAAAACATAGGTTTTTTTAATTCACTACTAGCAACACTAATAATTACCTCTTCAAATATATTTGAAGCTCTTTTTATAATATCTAAATGCCCAATAGTAATAGGGTCAAAGGTTCCACTATAAATTGCTTTTTTATATGAACCTGTATAATCATAATTGCTATTTATCATTATCATTCCCATCTTTTGTATAAATTATTTTGTATCTTTAAAATATCCATTAGTTTTCCAATAATGAAATTCTCCATATCTTCTAAACTCTGATTTTTACTATAATATCCGAGCATTGGAGGTGCAATAGCAACTCCAAGATTTGATAGTTTTAGCATATTTTCTAAAGAAATTGAGTTAAAAGGAAGTTCTCTTGGAGAGATTACAATTTCTCTTTTCTCTTTTAGCATAACTGTAAATGCCCTTGTTATTAAACTATCAGCAATTCCCACTGCACATTTTGCTAAAGTATTTTGGCTACAAGGTAAAATTATCATTTTATCAACATTAAAAGAGCCACTTGCAATACTAGCACCTATATTTTTATCACTATAAATAGTAATATTTTTCTGTTCTTTAAAATAATCTTTTAGCTTAATACCATTTTCAAGAGCTAATGCCTTTTTAGAGCTTTTAGAAAACACTAAAAAAACTTCAATATCTTTGGGTAGTTTTTCGATAAATTTAAGAGCTAAATTTACTCCACTAGCACCAGAAACAGCAACTGTTAATTTCAAATCTCTTCCTTTTATAATTAAAGTTTAAATAATATCTAAAATAAACTTTGTAATCAATCGTATATGAATTTAATAATTTGTTATACTTGTATATATGTAAGCTTTAATTAAATATAATAAAGATAACATTTTGTATAAATTTTAATCGTAAATCTTAGACAATATGTCTAATCAAATTAAAAGGAGGAACTATGTCAAAGGTTTTTACATATATTAGAAAAAATCAAAATAATGAAAAATATACACAAGAACAAAAAAATAGTATTGAAAATTATGTTAAAAGTAACAATATAGAAGTGTATAAAGATATACAAATTATTATAAATACTCCTCAAGAAGAGAAAAACATCTTGCATCTTCTTGAAAATTGTGAGAAAAACTCTAAGCTAATAGTTACAAATTTAAATGTATTTGGAAGAACAATAGATAGAATTTTAGAGATTGTTAAGTTTTTATTACAAAATAAAATTAGAATTATAGTTCTTGAACAAAATTTAGATTTAATTGATGATGAAGATATGCTAAGTAAAATGATTTTAAGTATTATCTCTATTACAGTTAATTTAGATAAAGAGTTAATAAGTCTTAGAACAAAAGAGGCTTTAACAGCAAAAAAACTAGACGGTGTAGCTTTGGGAAAACCAAAAGGAACTATTCAAAAATCAAAATTTGATGTGCAAAGAGAGAAAATAGAAGAGCTTTTAGGACTTGGATTAAGTGTTAGAAAAATAGCAAAACTTCTTGGATATAACAACCATATAGGTTTAAATAACTATGTGAGAAAAAGAAATATAAAAGAGTTGGTAAAGCAAAAACAAAAAACAAATGAGTAAAAATTATAAAGTTTATTGTAAAATAAAATAAAATTCAAATAAGGATAAAATATAAAATGAAAGTATTATTAATAAAAGATGTAAAAAGTTTAGGAAAAGCTGGTGAGATTAAAGAGGTTGCTGATGGATATGGAAAAAACTTTTTAATAGGAAAAGGTTTAGCACTACAAGCAACAAATGAAGTAATTGCAAGACATAATGCAGAGCAAAAAAAAGCTAAAGCAAAAGAAGAAGAAGAGATTGCACAAGCTAAAGATTTAGCAGAAAAATTAAACTCTACAAAACTTACAATCAAACATAAAACTGGTGCAAATGACCAATTAATTGGAAGCGTTACAAATAAAGAGATAAGCGAAGAGCTTGAGAAACAGTTCTCTATTATGATTGATAGAAAAAATATCTCTTTAGATAAAAAAATAAATAGCATTGGAATTTATGAAGTTTCTTGTAAATTAGGTCATGCAATTAGTGCAAGTTTAAAAATAGATGTAATTGCAGAGAAATAATATGTTTGATGCTACAACGATACTTGCATATAAAGGCAAAAACAAAGCTGTAATTGGTGGAGATGGTCAAGTTACTTTTGGAAATACAGTTTTAAAAGGAAATGCTACAAAAATAAGAACTCTATACAAAGGTGAGATTTTAGCTGGATTTGCAGGAAGTACTGCTGATGCTTTTAATCTTTTTGATATGTTTGAAGCACATCTTGAAACTTGCAAAGGTGATTTACTAAAATCTGTAATTGCTTTTAGTAAAGAGTGGAGAAAAGATAAATATTTAAGACGACTTGAAGCTATGATGATAGTTTTAAATAAAGAAAAAATCTTTATTCTAAGTGGAAATGGTGACGTTGTTGAACCTGAAGATGGAGAGATTGCTAGTATTGGAAGTGGTGGAAACTTTGCAATTTCGGCAGCAAGAGCACTAGCTAAACACTCAAATCTTGATGAAGAAGAGTTGGTTCGTGAATCACTTATGATTGCAGGAGAACTATGTATTTATACAAACCAAAATATAAAAATATTAAAGTTAGAGGATTAAAAAACTATTATGAATATGACACCAAAAGAGATTGTAGAGTATTTAGATGACTATATAATTGGACAAAAAGATGCCAAAAAAACAATTGCTTTGGCTTTAAGAAATAGATATAGAAGAATGAGAGTAGAGCCAAGTTTACAAGAAGAGATTATGCCAAAAAATATTCTTATGATTGGAAGCACAGGAGTTGGAAAAACAGAGATTGCAAGACGAATGGCAAAAATGATGAGTCTTCCTTTTGTTAAAGTTGAAGCTAGTAAATATACAGAAGTTGGATTTGTAGGTCGTGATGTTGAATCTATGATTAGAGATTTAGTATATGAAGGTATCAACTTAGTTACACGAGAGTTTGAAGATAAAATAAAAGATAAAATTGATGAAGAGGTAACTAAAAAAATTATTGAAATTTTAGTTCCACCACTTCCTGAAGGTGCAAGTGATAGTGCAAAAGAGAGTTTTATAAAAACATATAATCTTATGGAAGAGAAGCTTTTAAAAGGTGACTTAGATGATAAAAAAATCACTGTTGAAGTTCCAAAAAAAGCACATGTAGAGATACTTGATTCTAGTATTCCTTTTGATATGAGTTCTATGCAAGAGAGCCTTAATAAAATGTTAGGAAGCCTTAATAAAGATAAAATCAAAAAAGAAGTAACTATAAAAGATGCAAAAATTCTTTTAAGAGGAGTTGCTAGTGATGGATTACTTGATACTGAAGCTATTAAAATCGAAGCAATAAAAAGATGTGAAAATGGTGGAATAATTTTTATTGATGAGATTGATAAAATTGCAAGTGGAAAGAAAAATCAAGGAAGTGACCCATCAAAAGAGGGTGTGCAAAGAGATTTACTTCCAATAGTTGAAGGAAGTAGCGTTCAAACAAAATTTGGGCAAATAAAAACAGACCATATTTTATTCATTGCTG
>CANRCH010000155.1 GCA_947629065.1 uncultured Aliarcobacter sp. | reverse complement strand
GCTTTTAGAAAAATATCTAAAAAATGAGCTTGAAACTTTTATGAAACATAATATTAGATTTAAAGCTATTGGAGATTTGAGTCGTTTTTCAAAATCTTTACAAAATATTATAAATATTTGTGAAGAAAAAACAAAAAACAATCAAAATTTAACTCAAATTTTAGCACTAAATTATGGTTCAAAAGATGAGATTTTAAGAGCTATAAAAAAACTAAATGAGAAAAATCTTGAAGTAAATGAAGAGAACTTTGAAGCTTGTTTGGATACAGCTGGAATTCCGAATGTTGATTTATTAATAAGAACAAGTGGTGAAATAAGGCTTTCAAACTATTTACTTTGGCAAAATGCTTATGCAGAGATGTTTTTTACCTCTACACTTTGGCCAGATTTTACAACTTTAGAACTAGAAGATATTATTGAAGATTTTAAAAAAAGGCAAAGAAGATTTGGTGGCTTATAGTCTATTCTTTCTACTTTTAGTAGTTCTAAGTATATATGATTTTAAATATAAGGCAGTTCCTGATTATTTGTTACTGTTTGCTTTTGTACTGTCATTTTTTATTACAAAATATAGTTTTGAAACAGCACTTTTAAATGCATTTACAGTAAGTGGAGCTTTTGTAATCTTGAACTTCATAGTTACATTTTATATACAAAATATAAAAGCTAGAATTTTAAAAGATGAGAGTTTAAAAACAGCACAAGCTTTAGGCGAGGGAGATATTCCATTAATTGCTAGTTTTGCAGTTATATTAGGTCTTTATGAAGCGTTTTTTACTATATTTTTAGCAGCATTTATAGCTATTTTTCACTATTTTTATATAAAATACAAAAAACAAGAGACACAAATACCATTTATTCCATCTTTAGCAGTGGCATTTTTACTTGAATTTACATTTAATATTAGCAATATTTTTAAGGATTATTTTTGAAATTAAAAAACTATTTACACTCACAATTTTCATTGACATTTTTTCCAATATTTTTGGCACTATTTTTTATTACAAGTATAGTTTTTCTTGTAAAAATAGCTAGTTTAACATCAGTTATTACTTTAGATTTTATAGAATTATTTAAGCTATACTCTTACTCTTTACCGCAAATTATTTTTTACACTTTACCAGTTGTATTTTTTATATCTTTAGCTATTACTCTTTCAAAACTATCAAGTGAATCAGAACTAACTGTAATTACAAGTTTTGGGCTTAATCCATTAAAAATATTAAAAATCTTTCTACCAATTACATTTTTTGCTTCTATTTTACTTCTTTTTGTATCACTTGCACTTATTCCAAAAAGTAAGTTTTTAACAAAACAGTTTTTGGAGTATAAAAAGTATGAAGCAAAATTCAATATTAAAGATAGTGAATTTGGACAAAAGTTTGGAGATTGGCTAGTTTATATAAATGGAAAAGATGAAGATGTTTTTAAAGAGATAAATTTGTTTAAAAATGATGCAAAAAAAGATGAATTTATTATTAGTAAAGAGGCAGTTTTAGAAAGTGTAAAAGGGCATTTAAGTCTTAAGCTAATAGATGGAAAAGTTTATACAATTGATGAAAATGAGTTAAATGAGATTGATTATGAAATAATGTATATAAATGATAGCATTGCTGATTCAAAAGATAGTTATTTTGAAGATAGTTTGGTTTTTTGGAAGAGTGCGTTTAAAGAAAACAAAGATATGGATGATTTTGCATTTTTTACTTTAACTTCAATTTTCCCACTTATTTCACTTTTTTTAGTGATAGTTTTTGGATATTTTAATCCAAGATATGAGAAAAACAGAGCAGTGTTTTTATCAGTTTTAGCTGTGGTTATTTACTATATTTTAATTAAATATATAGGAGATAGACTTTTACTTCACTCTTTATATATTATTCCGCTTTCTTGGCTAATAATTAGCTATATAATTTATAGTAGAACTATTAAAAAAGAGTATTAATTGAATCTAAAATTCACAATCTCTTATGATGGAACAAACTATTTTGGAAGTCAAAAACAACCAAATACTAAAACAGTAGAAGATGAACTTTTAAAAGCATTTAAAGATATAAATATAGATACAAAAATAGTTTTAAGTGGAAGAACAGATAGAGGAGTTCACGCTACAAAACAAGTTTTTAATTGCATTGTTCCAGAAATTTGGGAAAGTAACTATAAAAAATTAAAATTTATTTTAAATAATAAACTTCCAAATTCAATAAAAGTTCTAAATGTAAACTCTGTTTCAAATGATTTTCACGCAAGATTTTCTGCAAAAAAAAGAGAATATAGATATATAATTACTACAAAAAAGTTAAATCCATTTATTTCAAACTATTTAATATCTGTAAAAAATATTGATGAAGAACTTATAAAAGATGCTATAAAAGAGTTTATAGGTATTTATGATTTTAAATATTTCCAAAAAACAGGAAGCCAAAAAGATAAAACAATAAGAGAAATATATAGTACAAAATTTTATAGATACAGAGATATTTATGTATTTAAATTTTGTGCAAACTCATTTTTAAGATCTCAAATTAGACTTATGGTTGGTTTTTTACTTGCTATTAATGATAAAAAACGAACAATTAAAGAGCTAAAAGAGCAACTAAATTGCGAAAAATTGCACTTCAAAACCCCAATTTTACCAAACGGATTATATCTATCAAAAATTATTTACTAAATACTTGACAAAGCTTGACTCAATTTGCTATAATTTTTTAGCAGTTTAAGATATAGAGTGCTAAAATATAAAAAGTAGAAAGAGTATGATAGATAAAAAAGAGTTTTTATTACATTCAATCATCAAAGCTTACATAGAAAATCTTGAACCAATTGGTTCTTCACAACTAAAATCTATGTATGATATATCTTACTCTAGCGCAACTATAAGAGGATATTTTAAAAAATTAGGAGATGAAGGTTTTTTAGCCCAAGAGCATATAAGTAGTGGTAGAACTCCTACAAATGAAGCTTTAAAACAGTATTGGACTACAAAACTAAATTTTCCTTTAAAAAATGTTAATAAAAGAGCCTTAGAGATTTTAAGTAGTGAAATTGGTTTAAGCGTTTTTGTAAAAAAAGAGCAAGATAATATTTTAAAAAATATTCTTCTTGTAGATGAAAAATATCTTATTTTGGAGTTTTTGGATATTGCTGTTACTATAAAATATAGTGATGTATTATATAGATTTTTAAAAGATTTTATAAACTTCTCAATAAAAGATATTTTAAAAATATCTAAAGATGTAGGAGCTTTTGAGCTATATAACTCAATAAATAATAAAATTTCAAATAGAGATTTTGAAATTTTTAATTCTAAAGAGTTTTTAGCTTTGGCTTTAAATTATGATTTAGATGAGTTTACAATAAATAGTTTTTTAAAAGGAGATTTCCTTGATAAACTAGATGAAGGCATATATTTTGATGGTTTTTTACCACAAAATTATATTGCTATTTGTCATATTTGTAAAATGGAAGATGAAGATGTAAAAATTTTAACTCTTGGAGAGTTATCAAAAGATTATGAGTATTTTTTTAATCAAATTAAAATTTAAAAGGAGTATGCTTTGAGTGAAAATATTGAAGAAAAATTAAATGAAGAGATGCAAAATCAAGCAAATGAAAATGAGCAAGAAAAAGAAGAAGTAGTAGAGCAAAAAGAGGAGACTCTTGAAGATGTAGTTGCTAGACTTGAAAATGAGTTAAAAGAGAGTGAAGATAAGTTTTTAAGAGTTCACGCTGATTTTGAAAATATCAAGAAAAGACTTGAAAAAGAGAAATTTATGGCAATAGATTATGCAAGTGAGAAGTTTGCAAAAGATATTTTAACTCCACTTGATACTTTGCAAATGGCTTTAAAATCAGCAGATGCAGATATTAGTGCAGAAGAACTTTTACCAAAATTAAAAGAGGGAATTGAGCTTACTCTTAAAAGCTTTTTATCAACTTTTGAAAAACATGGAGTTTCAAAAGTAGAAACAGATGGTGAGTTTGATCCAAACTACCATGATGCAGTAATGAGAGTAGATAGTAATGATCACGAAAGTGGACAAATTGTTGCAGAGTTACAAGCAGGTTATGTTTTAAAAGATAGGTTATTAAGACCTGCAATGGTTTCAATAGCTAATTAGAACTAGCCTAAAAACTGCTATTTCTAGGTTTTGCAAAATTGACCGAGATGTCATTAAACTAAAATATAAATAGATTTTAAATAAAGAAAAAAAACTTAATAAAATAAAGGAAGA
>CANRCH010000154.1 GCA_947629065.1 uncultured Aliarcobacter sp. | reverse complement strand
CCTAAACTTTTAAGTTTTTCATCACTTAAAAATAGTTTTTCATTTGACATAACGCCAATATTTGAGTCTAAAATATCTTGTGCAATTCCTTTTGCTTCATCAAGTGAGTGCATTTCACAAGTTCCACATTGAAAAATATTTAATTCTGGAATATCACTTTGACTTTTTACATCTAACACATCTTTCATAGCTTTTCTCCAAGCAAGTGCAACATCTTCTTCTTTTGGACTTCCAATTAAACTCATATAAAACCCAGTTCTACAACCCATTGGAGAAACATCTATGATTTCAACTGTACTAGAGTTTAAATGATCTCTAATAAATCCTGCAAAAAGATGCTCTAAAGTGTGAGTTCCTTTTTCACTCATCATTTTTTCATTTGGTACACAAAATCTTAAATCAAAAACTGTAATAATATCACCTTTTGGAGTCTGCATAGTTTTTGCAACTCTTACTGCAGGTGCAGGCATAATAGTATGATCTACTCTAAAACTATCTAGTAATGGCATAAAAAATCCTTTTAAAATATAATAAATAAGATATTATTATAGCTAAATATTAATTTTTAATCACTTCAACCTTTTAGCAACAATAGGTGCAATATTCATCACAATAATAAGTCTTACAATATGATGAAGTGTTATATAAGGCAAATTTGAAGCAACCAAAAGAGCGATTAGGTTTATCTCTGTTTGTCCACCAGGGGCAAAACTTAGCATAATATCCAAAGCATTAAAATTCAAACTATAAAAAATAATTGCTATAAAAACTAAGCAAATAGTAGCCAAAATCACAAAATGCCCTAAAGTAGCAAGGAGAGTTTTATAGATAGTTTTTAAGCCAACTCCTCTAAAAGTAAAGCCAATGATTGTTCCAAAAACAACTTGAATAAACTTTAAAAACTCATCAGGAATAGAAGTGCTAATAATCCCACTTGCATATAAAATAATACTAATAATTAGTGGACCCATCAAAAATGCAGCTGTGAGTTTGATTTTTTTTGCTAAAAATGCAAAAACTACTCCAAAAATATATAGAAACAAAAACTCTAAAATATTAATATCTTTTAAAGGCATTGTTAAAAGCTGGTTACCACTTATATCTATTTTAAAAATATATTGAATAATAAAAGGTAAAGATACAACCACAAAAAAGAGCCTTGAGCTTTGCATTAAAGTGATTTTTGCAGTGTTTGCTTTTAACTCTTCACCAATTATTACCATCTCTATCACACCACCTGGCATAGAGCCTAAATATGCTGTTTTTAAGTCATATTTTAAAACTTTGTAGTAGTAATATGTTCCAAAAAATATAACCAAAATTGTAAAAGGAATAACTAGCAATAAACTTGCTGTGTAGTTTGGAATATGTTTTAAAATCTCTGGTGTAAAAGCACTTCCAATAGCAAGTCCTATTAAAATTCTTGCTGGTGGCGAAAAAACTTTTGGGCTAATTATTGGTAGTTTTTCAAATCTAATAGCCAAAGATGTAGCAAAAATACTTCCTAAAAGCCAAGGAAGTGGAAGGTTTAAAAATATAAAAAGAATTGAACCACAAAGCCCAACAACTAGGGCTAGTAGCATTTTAAGTAGATTTAAACTCATAAAGATTTCAGATATTTTACAGCTTCAAGTGAGTTTTCTTTTACGATATTTGTATAAAGTTCTAGTTCTTTTTTTGATGAGTATCCACATAAAACTCCAATAGAGTTTATATTTGCATTTTGTGCTGAAAGCATATCTAGTTTTGTATCTCCTATCATAAATGCTTTTTGTGTTTTTTCATCATAATTTAAAGCTTTTAAAGCCTTTAAAATAGGCTCTTCATGTGGTTTTGGGTGTTCTACATCTTCTCTTCCAATAATTACTTTAAAATCATCATTTATTTTAAAATTATCTAAAATTGGAGTTGAGTAAATTCTAGTTTTTGTGGTAACTACTCCTAAAGTTGCAAAACTTGAAGCCATTTTTACAGCTTCAAAAGCATTTTCAAGTAGGGTCGTTTGAGCTACTGAAATATCTTTATATCGCATTTTATAGCTATCTACAAAATCCCAAACTACACTTCTATTTACTCCCAAATTTTCAAACATAATATCAAGTGGGTAACCAATTTGTTTTTTAATATCCTCTACACTTCCCTTGAAATCAAAGTTGTGTTTTTGAAAACTGTGTAAAAAAGTATCTGTAATAGCATCTGTTGAATCTATTAAAGTACCGTCCAAATCAAATAGTATAATCATATCTTTTGTCAAATTTTTTCCTTTTTATTAAAACAATTCATTAAAATTTATTTGAAAACTCTCTCAACAAGAGTTTACCACTTTGTGTCCCCAAAATTTAAAAAATTTTGACCCAAAGGGCAAAATTGTTTCTTTCGCATTCAAATAAATTTACTCACCTATAATCAAAAACTATTTACTATTCACTAATAATCCAATCTTTCTGATTGTGCATAATTCCTATAAATGCTGGTTCAATATTTTCTATTTTTTTGTTTATTGCAGTTATTCCATCTGGAATATACAAAAACAGATATGGTAAATCGTCTGCAATTATTTTAAAAATCTCTTTATAAATCACCGCTAATTCATCTTTATTTATAGTTCCGCTTCCCTTTTCTATTAACTCATCAACTCTTTTGTTTTTATAATTTACAAGATTAAAACCACCAAGTTTTGCACTTGCACTGTGCCAAAGAGGGTAAGCATCAGGCATCAAAGCCAAAGACCAACCCAAAAGTACAGTTTCAAACTTTCGTGGAGTAACCACCGTATTTAAAAATGCTTGCCACTCCATAACTCTAATTTTCATCTCTACACCAATTTTTGCTAGTTGATACTGCAAAATTTGGGCTGTATTTACTCTTATATCATTTCCAGTATTTGTTACAAGTTCAAAAACCAAAGGATTATTTTCATCATAACCAGCCTCTTTTAAAAGCTTTTTGGCTTTTTCTAAGTCTTGATTTATAGGTTTTACTTCATCATTATAAGCAAATGAGTTTGGCATAAAAGGACCATTACAAATCTCTCCATATCCAAAAAACAAAATATCAACCAACTCTTGACGATTTACAGCCAAAGATAGTGCTTGTCGCACTTTTAGGTCTTGAAACTTTGGATTTTCAAGATTAAATCCCAAATATGTAAAACCAAAACTAGGGCGACTAAGAATCTCAAAAGAGTTTTTAAAACTATCATCAATTTGCCTTGAAACTTGCATTGGTGTAAGCCCACCAATATCAAGTTTTTTCTGTTTTAAGTACAAAAAAGATGTATTTGGATCAGGTAGAAATTTATATAAAATTCTATCTATCTTTGGCTTTCCATCAAAAAAATCATCATTTGCAATTAGTTCAATATCTGCTGCTGTTTTAAACTCTTTTAACCTATATGAACCAGTTCCTATTGGGTTTTTATTAAAAGAGCTTGTCATTAAATCTTTTTCATCTTTTAAAATATGATATGGTAAAAGCCCTACCATCCAAGTCTCTAAAGCCTTAAAATAGGGCTTTTTGTAGATTACTTCCACTGTAAAATCATCAAGTGCTTTTACACTTTCTACTTCACTAAAATTTGATTTTATAGAGTTAAAAACTTTTGGGTCAATAATTTTTTCATATGTAAAAACTACATCTTTTGAAGTAAGTCTTACTTTATCATGCCATAAAATATCTCTTCTTAGATTTATGATTAGTTTTGTAGGTGTTACAAATTGATACGAAGATGCAATTTCAGTTATTACATTTCCATCTTTATCATATTTAAAAAGACCATTAAAAAGCCAATCACTAATCTCACTACTTGCACTATCATTGGCTAAAATAGGGTTTAATCTAGCAGGACTTGAACTCATACTTAAAGTTAAAGTAGAGGCATTTAGGTTGAAGATAATAAATATTAGTAAAAGTAAAATTCTCATAGGCAAATTGTATTATTTTTTTGCAAAATATAGCTTTAATATCTTTTTAAGAGATTCTTATGCTACAATTCCTTTTTTATTGCGGGGGTACGCACAAAAGCGTTGAGAAGGTAAAACCTGACCCTTAGAACCTGTTGGTTAAGACCAGCGTAGGAAGCCAATATCTATTTATTTGATTTATAAAATATAATAAAACTCAATAAACTGATGATAAAAGGTGCTTCTTTTTTAAGAAAGCACCTTTTTTTTTGCTCACAACTCTCTTGCAGTAAAAAAATATTAATTATATTAAGGATTTTTTTAATGGAAAATAGCAAAATATTTGCAGAGATGATTA
>CANRCH010000153.1 GCA_947629065.1 uncultured Aliarcobacter sp. | reverse complement strand
ATTATAAAAATATAAAAAAGCTATAAGTAGTAATAGTAATACACCAAGTCCTAAACTTCCTAAATATGAGAAAAATAGTTCTTTCTCTTTTTTACAAGTAATATCTTGTTCCATATTGTCTCCTTGTATTATCTAAAATAGATATTATTTAATTTATTATATACTAAAAAGGATATTGTGTCAAGAAATATAATCTAAAATAGATAAATTAATGATATAATTAAAACTATATTAGATAATAAATAGGATAATTTATGACAAAAGAAGAGTTTTGTAAAAGATTAAAAGATATTAATCTAACACAAAAAGAGTTTTCAGAAATAACCAATGTACCATATTCAACACTTAATAATTGGGGATTCCATGATATACAAGTTCCAAAATGGGTAGGCCCATTTATAGAACATTATGAGAAATCTAAAAAATATGATTCAATTAGAAAGTTAATATTGGAGTCTAAAGAGATATTATAAAATATAATAAAGTTTTTTTAATACAGTTTGAAATTTAAATTATATTTAAAAATCTACAGTAACTACAAAATTATATTTAATCTTGTAGCTACTGTAATTAGCAATTTATAATAATTTTTTATTGTTTAATACTCGAAGTAGTCTTTTATTATTGTTATTATTATTTAATATTTCAGCCTCCTTTTTTAACTCAGTTTCAATTAAATTAAAAATAAACTCAAAACTATTATTTCTTGAATTTATTGCATTTATATAGCCATTTGTAATTTTATCCTCAATGCATTTATTTAATCTGTAAGGATATCTAAATCTACAATGGTAAGAAGATTTTTTCAAAAAAATAATCAAAGATGCAAATATTAATTTCTCAAGCGAAAAAATAGGTAGAGAATATTTTTTTGCTATTACAGCTTGTAGTATTTTACATACAATAGAATTTAGTGGAATGACTGCTTCACTTAAACTCGTATCATAATTCTTTGAGGAATAAATACTGTAACATTCAGACGTGATTTTTGAGGTATATTGATTTACTTTTATCAAAAAATAAAAAAGATCTCTCATAAAAATATCTGAAAAATCAACTTCATTTTTATAAATAAATTTTAAAAAATCATATGTTTCCCAAAATCTATACTTATTACTAACTTTATTGTAAATAGTTTTTTGAGCTTTATTTAGAGAAGAAATATTTATTTCAAATATTTCTGATTTAACTGTTTTACTTGCCATTTTTCAGGTCTCCTTCAATTTTGTTCCAAATTTTACATATATAAGATTGTTCTACTTTAAAACCAAATTTTTCGTACAGATTTTTAGCTATTATTCTAAAACTTAATTTTTTCTCCAATTTAGATTTCCTAATATATGACCAACGTTCCATTAGCATTCTCTCTACATTACCTTGCCGAATAAAACACTCTTCTGTAGGAATTAATTTAATGTACTCTCTAATTGCAATCACTAGAGAGCATTGAGATAGTGTCTCATTGCTATAGTCTTTATGTAATTCTTTTAATTTATGAAAATGCGTTCTTTGCATTTTAAACATCTCATTTCTTGCATCAATATCAAAATTAGCAAAGTCTTTAAAAGCTTTTTTGATCCCCTTTACATTTAGTTTTGTGAGTGTTTCACAAATTTTTACATTGTCCATTTTTATCCTTTGATATAAGTAGAGATATATTTGTTTTTTATTAAAAAATATATCTCTACTTATATTCATAATTTTTCAATTTTTAGAAATTATGAATATAGATTACAATATAAAAAAAAGGAGTGTTTTCAAAATGCAAGTCCAAAATGAAAAAGAGTTAATTAAAATTCCAATAGATATTTTTTATGATGAGTTTACAGTTTATGAAAGTAATGAAAGAGTTGCTTTTGAAAATTTTAGTGAAAATAAAAGATATATAATTGAATATCAAGACAACGATAATGATTTTGTATATAAACCAACAATGCAGGATTTTATAAAAATAATGGAAGGAAATTTTAAATAATAAAATATAAATGTTTAAATATCTGATTTTTTATTAACATTTAGATAATATCTAATATATTTTTAAAAATAGAGTCTTAGGGGAAAATATGTCATCAAAAAAAGAGTTAACAGAAAGAGATATTTGTACAAAATATATCAATCCTGCTTTAACCCAAGCTGGCTGGAATTTACAAACACAAATTAGAGAAGAAGTTTATTTTACTGATGGAAAAATTTATGTAAAAGGAAATAAATCAAAAAGAGCTAAGGGTAAAAAAGCAGATTATATTCTTTACTACAAACCAAATATTCCTGTAGCAATTATAGAGGCAAAAGATAATAATCATAGAGTTCAAGATGGAATCCAACAAGGCTTAGAATATGCAAATATTTTAGATATACCAGTCGTCTTTTCAAGTAATGGAGATGAATTTTATGAACATGATAAAACTTTATCTAATGGTGTTGTAGAACGAAAAATCTCATTAAATAATTTTCCAACTCCAGATGAACTTTGGGAGAGATATAAAAAATATAAAAAAATAGAGACACAAGAAGAGGAAAAAATTATTTCTCAAGACTATTTTTTTGATGCTCAAGGAAGATTTCCTAGATACTATCAACAAATTGCAATAAACAGAACAGTTGAAGCAATTGCTAAAGGACAAAATAGGATTTTGCTTGTAATGGCAACAGGAACAGGTAAAACATATACAGCTTTTCAGATTATTCATAGACTTTGGAAAAGTGGAGCAAAAAAAAGAATTTTATTTTTAGCAGATAGAAATGCTTTAATTGACCAAACAAAAAAAGGTGATTTTAGACACTTCAAAGACAAGATGACGGTTATTAGAAAAAAACATATAGATAAATCGTATGAAATATATTTAGCTCTTTATCAAGGACTTACAAATTACGATGAGGATAAAGATGCATATAAAGAGTTTAGCTCTGATTTTTTTGATTTAATTGTTATAGATGAGGCTCATAGAGGAAGTGCATCAGAAGATAGTTCTTGGAGAGAGATACTTGATTATTTTTCAAGTGCTACTCAAATAGGACTTACTGCTACACCAAAAGAGACAAAAACTATTTCAAATATCGAGTATTTTGGAGAATCTGTTTATACTTATACCCTTAAAGAAGGAATTGATGATGGATTTTTGGCTCCATACAAAGTATTTAGAGTTGGATTAAATGTTGATTTGGAAGATTATGAACCTGAAATTGGTAAAAAAGACAAAGATGGAAATGAAATAGAGCAAAGAATATACAATAGAAAAGATTTTGATAGAAGTTTAGTAATAGATGAACGAACTTATATGGTAGCACAAAGAGTTACTGAGTTTTTGAAAGCTACTGATAGATTTAGTAAAACTATTATCTTTTGTACAGATATAGACCATGCAAGTAGAATGCGAAGTGCTATAGCAAATTTAAATAGTGATCTTGTTGCTAAAAATTCAAAATATGTAATGCAAATAACTGGAGATAATGATGAAGGGAAGAGGGAGTTAGATAATTTTATAAACCCTCAAGAAACATATCCAGTAATTGCTACAACTTCTAAATTAATGACAACAGGAGTAGATGCTCAAACTTGTAAATTAATAGTTCTTGATAGCAATATAGGTTCTATGACAGAATTTAAGCAGATAATTGGTCGAGGAACTAGAATAAACGAAGAGTATGGTAAAACATTTTTTACAATAATGGATTTTAGAGGAGCAACTGATAAATTTGCTGATCCTGACTTTGATGGTGAATCTGTAATGATAAAAGATATTTTTGATGGGGATGAAATTTTAAATCCAGAAGAAGAAAAAATTGATTCAATAATTGATGAAAATGGTGAAGAAATAATATTTGAACCTTTTAATATTCCAGATGCTGGAGAAATAGAAGATATTGAAAAGAAAAAAAGAGAAAAAGTATATATTAATGGTGTAGATGTAACTATCCTGAATGAAAGAGTACAGATAAGAAATTCTGAAGGAAAATTAATTACAACTAGCTACAAAGAGTACTCAAAACAAAAAGTTCATGAAGAATTTTCTTCACTTGATGATTTTTTAAACAGATGGTCAAGCAGTGAAAAGAAACAAGTTATTATTGATGAGCTTTATGAAAAAGATATTTTATTTGAAGAGTTAAAGGTTGATATAGGCAAAGATATGGATATTTTTGATTTAATTTGTCATATTGCTTATGATAAACCACCACTAACTAGAAAAGAAAGAGCAAATAGTGTTCAAAAAAGAGACTATTTTAACAAATATGAAGGAAAAGCAAAAGAAATTTTGAAAGCTTTATTAGAGAAATA
>CANRCH010000152.1 GCA_947629065.1 uncultured Aliarcobacter sp. | reverse complement strand
TCTAAACTATCCAAAACAACTTGTAGGAATAAATTTTTCAAGACAAAGAGCAATTTTGGAGTTTAAAAGGGCAAATAATGAAAAAAACTGATATTGCAGTTATTGGAAGTGGAATTGGTGGAAGTTTAGTATCAATTTTAAATAAAGACAAGGATTTAATACTATTTGAAAAAGACAAAAACCTAGGTGGAACTGCATCAACTTTTAAAAGATTTGGAAACTATTTTAATAGTGGAGCTACTACTTTTGTGGGATATGAAGAGAATCATATTATAAAAGATTTTTTTGATACGGCAGATTTTAAACCAGATTTAATAAAGAGTTCTTATGCCTACAGATCTATTATAAATGGAAAAATCATCGATAGAAAAACAGATTTTGAAGAGTTTTTAGATAGTTTAAATAGAGTTTTTTATAACAAAAACAATAGATATTTTTGGCAAACTTTAAAAGATATTGATAAAAGATTTTGGAGTTTAAAAAACATATATTTTGCAAAATATAGTATAAATTCATATTTAAAAAGTCTAAAAACTATTGAGATACTTTTTAAAGAGTATAAATTTCTTCTATTTAAACAAGCTGATAGTTTTATAAAAGAGACTCTTGGAAATATATCAAAAGAGTATCAAGATTTTATAGATGCACAACTTCAAATCACACTTCAATCAACTTCAAAAAAAATCCCTTTACTATCTTTTGCAATAGCTTTATCCTACCCTTTTCATAAAATATTCTATGCAAATGGTGGAATGGGAAAACTTTTTGATGATATGTTAAAAAATATAAATTTGAAAAAAAATGAGGAAATTTTATCTATTAAAAAAGAGAATAATCTTTACAGATTAATCTCCACAAAAGATGAGTATTTAGCATCTAGAATTATTTTAAATACACCTGTTTTTGAATCAAGCAAACTATTTATAGATGAAAAGATTAAAAAATATTACAATAGATTTAAATTTTATGATCAAAGTGCTTTTGTTATTTATCTAAAAATAGATTCAAAAAATAGCTTTTTAAACCACTATCAAATTATTTTAAATGAGGTAATTCCAAATACAGTTTCAAAAAACTTTTTTGTATCTTTTAGCCATAAAGATGATGAAAAACTATCAAAAAATGGCTACTCTGTTACAATATCTTGCCATACAAAAGCCCTATTTTGGGATAATCTAGAAAAAGATGAGTATGAGAAACAAAAAAATATTACAAAAGATTTCATCTTAAATGAGCTTTTTAAAAATATACAAGATATAAAAAAAGATGATATTAAACTAGAGTTTTGTGCAAGTAGTAAAACATTTAAAAGATATATAAATAGGCTAAATTGTGGTTCTATGCCACTTAATTTAGGAAATATTTTAAAAATACCAAGTGCTAAAACTCCTTTTAAAAATCTTTACAATATTGGAGATTCTGTATTTGCAGGTCAAGGATGGCCTGGAATTGCATTGGGTGTAAAAGTTTTAAATGAAGAGCTATAAAAGCTAATTTGGCTAAGATAATAAAAAAGGTTTAAAATGCTAAAAAATGAGTTGGAAATATCTTTAAAAGATTGGTTGAATATTTTAATAATTGGACTTTTATTTGGTTTTTTCCAATCATTAATTTTCTACTTTTTAAATGATTCTTTACAAAATAGCTCTACAATTATTTTTAGTGTTTCAACAGCTTTTTTCATCTCGATTTTTGCATATATTTTAATAGGTTTTTCAAACTCAATTTTACTTCCTAAAATACCAAAAAAACTATGGACCTTTTTTAGTTTAATCTTCTCTTTTTTATCTGGATTTCTAGGCTTTATTTTAAGTTATTTTATATTTTTAAAAACAGATTCAAATATAATAATCTTAATAAAAAACTTTTGGTTTTTTCTTGCTATTGTTGTAGGATTTTTATCCCTTTTAATAGCTTTAATTTTGCATAGATTTGTATTTTTAAAAAACAAACAAAATAAAATAGAAAAAGAGATAATAGAATCAAAACTGAAATCTCTTGAAAATGAACTAAATCCACACTTTTTGTTTAATGCCTTAAACTCTGTTTCAGAGCTTATTTTTATTGATAAAAACAAAGCTGAAAATGCAGTTTTACAGTTGTCAAAATTTTTAAGAAATGCTATAAATAATAGAAGTTTAGTAAGTGTTGAAGATGAGATTTTGATGGTTCAAACTTATATAAATATAGAAAATATTAGATTTGATGATAAAATAATTTTACATATAAAAGATTTGGAAAATATAAAAGATAGACAAATTCCAAAATTTTCAATTCAACTTCTAGTAGAAAATGCCATAAAACACGGCTTCAAAGGAAAAGATTTAAATATCTATATAGAGTTTGAAAAATCTTGCATAAATGTAAGTAATGATGGTGCAAAAATAGATTTTATAGAGTTTAAAACAGGATTAAAAAACCTACAAAATAGATTAAGATTACTAAATATTGGGGATTTAAGCTTCAAAACAACAAGTAAAAATATCTCTTTTTCTATAAATTTAAAGGAATAAAAATTAAATATTTAAAAGTATTAATTGTAGATGATGAAAATTTAGCACTTGCAAGACTAAAAAGGCTTTTAAACGATAATAATATTTTCGATATTACAGAGTTTAATGATCCACTTCTTGCACTAAGAGAAATTAGTAAAACAAAGTTTGACCTTGCTTTTTTGGATATTTCTATGCCAAATATCTCTGGTTTGGAACTTGCAGAAATTTTAATAAATATAAACCCAAAAACTTATATAGTTTTTCAAACAGCTTATGAAGAGTTTGCACTGGATGCATTTAAAAAAGGTGGAATTGGGTATTTGTTAAAACCTATTTCAAATGAAGATATAAAAAAAGTCCTTGAAAAAATAAATCTTTTTAAAGAGGAAAAAACTACTTCAAAAAGATTTCTTGGAAGAATTGGTGAAAGTATTTATATTTTAGATATGGATGAGATTTTTTATATAAAAGCTGATTTAGATGAGATAATTATGCGAACAAAAGATAATTTTGTATATGCAAAAAGAAAAATTGGAGATATTGAAGATATTTTAAAAGATGAAAACTTCTTTAGAATACATAGATCTTATCTTGTAAATATTGATAAAATTAAATCTATAAAAAGTGTATCTCAATCAAGATTTGAAATATATTTTAATGGTATTGATGAGTTTATTCTAAGTTCAAAAGAGAAAGCAAAAGAGTTTAGAGAGTATTTAGATAAAAAAACAGTATAAAGTGTCAAATAAAAGCTACAAAACTTCTTTTTAAAGCAATATAATCAGAAAAAAGGAGTTTTTATGCCTACAGCACCTTGTATAAAATGCAAAACTTTACCTACTTTTGATGATTCTAGCTCAAAACTTATCATCTCATTTGAAGTTATAGAACTAGCAAATAAATTTAGTCTATTTTTAAAAAGTGAAAATATATCTTTTTCTAAAATTGATAATTTAACATTTACTATAGAAAGTATCTCTTTATTTTCATTTTTATCTTTAATTATTTATAAAAATATATTTAGCAAACATGAAAAAGAAGCTATATATATTTTAAGTTTAAAAGAGAATGAGGAGTTTAGTTTTTCAAAAATTAAAGATGTAAAGAGTTTAGAAAAATATAAAAATGAACTTGAAGCAAAAGAGTTATCTTCTTTACTTGAAAAAGGTGGTTTAACTACACATTTTCAAGCTATTATAGATATAGAAAATAAACAAATATATGGCTATGAAACACTTGCTAGAGGCGTAAATGAAGATGGTAGCTTGGTTTTTCCAGATAAGCTTTTTAATTGGGCAAAAAATGCAAATATGCTTTTTTATCTAGATAGAGCCTGTAGAGAAAGTTCTCTTAAAACAGCTGCAATAAAAAATATTAGAGCAAAAGTATTTATAAACTTTATTCCAACTTCAATTTATGATCCAAAACACTGTTTACAATCTACTGTAAAATGGGCTAACTCTTTAGAGTTTGATCCAAAAAATATTATATTTGAGGTTGTTGAAAGTGAAAATATTGAAGATATAAACCATCTAAAAAACATTTTAGATTTCTATAAATCAAAAGGCTTTATGGTTGCACTAGATGATGTTGGAAGTGGATATTCTTCTTTAAATATGATAGTTCAACTTCTGCCTGATATTGTAAAAGTAGATAGAGAAATTATAAAAGATATTGATAAAAACAAGGCAAATCAATCTGTTTTTACAGCAATTGTAAATATTGCAAAAGAGAATAATATTGTTGTTTTAGCAGAAGGAATTGAGACTAAAGAGGAGTATTTATACTTAAAAGACAATGGTGCTTCATTGGTTCAAG
>CANRCH010000151.1 GCA_947629065.1 uncultured Aliarcobacter sp. | reverse complement strand
TTTGATGCTATGGTTCTTCATAGATAGAGATAATACACTTTTCTCTTCTTGGCATCCATCTTGGTTTGACTATTTTGCTGGACTTATTTTTGTAATTGCTTCAGTAACTGATTTTTTTGATGGCTTTATAGCTAGAGCTTGGGATCAAATGACAAAACTAGGTGGGATATTAGACCCACTTGCAGATAAAATGCTAGTTCTTGCTGGATTTCTAGGTCTTATGGCAATAGATAGAGCAAGTGTTTGGGCTGTTTTTTTAATACTTTCAAGAGAATTTTTTATAACAGGACTTAGAGTTGTTGCTGTTAGTGAAGGAAAAAATGTAGCATCTACAATGGCTGGAAAAGTAAAAACCGTAGCACAAATGTTTGCTATTGGATTTTTGATTATGAACTGGCCTTATGCAACAGCACTTCTATGGTTTGCAGTTGCTTTAACTTTATATTCTGGATATGAATATACCAGAGATTATTTCAAAATTTAAAGGCTTTTTTTGGGTACTATTACTTTCTTACTAGTTTTATCATTTTTAGTATTTTTTCACGAATTAGGACACTTTTTAGCAGCAAGATATTTTGGAGTTAAAGTTCAAGTTTTTTCTATTGGATTTGGAAAGGCTATTTACTCTAAATATTGGGCTGGGACAACTTGGCAATTTTCAATGATTCCACTTGGTGGATATGTAAAAATGAAGGGTCAAGATGATAGCAAACCAAATTTAAATGAAGCTGGTGATGACTCATACAATACAAAAAAACCTTGGCAAAGAATTATTATACTATTTGCTGGTCCTTTTGCAAACTTTTTACTTGCTTTTATTTTATATTTTGCAATTGCAAATCTTGGTGCAAATGTTTTAAGTGCAAAAATTGGTGGTATTCAAGAAAATTCTCCAGCATTTATTGCAGGGCTTCAAGCAAATGATGAGATTATAAGAATAAATGATAGTGATATTAAATCTTGGGATGATATAGGAAAGATTATCACTACAACTGATGGTGCTTTACAGTTTTTTGTAAAAAGAGATAATCAAATTCTTACTAAAATAATAGCGCCACATATTGCTGATAGCCAAAATATGTTTAGAGAAAATATCAAAAAAAGAATGATAGGAATCTCTCCTGTTGGAGAAGTTACAACTTTAGAGCTAAGCTTTACAGAGTCTCTTGGCTTTGCTTATGAGAAAACTATTTTTGCATCTACTATGATTTTTCAAGGGGTTCAAAAACTAATCTCTGGAATTATTCCAAGTAGCGAAATTGGTGGAGTTATTACTATTGGAAAAGTTATATCAGATGCAAGTGAGAGTTCACTTATAGCTCTTCTTACAATCACAGCACTAATATCTGTAAACTTAGGAGTTTTAAATCTTCTTCCAATTCCTGCACTTGATGGTGGGCATATTATGTTTAATCTATATGAGATGATAGCAAGAAGAAAACCAAGTGAGCAGGTTTTTATGTTTTTAACAATATTAGGTTGGATAATTTTAGGAAGTCTTATGCTTCTTGGAATTTATAACGATATAAATAGAATTTTTTTAAATAATTAAGGGTTTTTTATGACAAAAGATATTGCAACAAGAAATTTAAATGATTTAATAACAAAAGTTGAAGCAGCAAGATTGAGAGTTTCAGGTCATCATATTGTAAAAATTGTTGGTGTTTCAAAATATTATTCAAGTAGTGATGTTGAAGAGCTTTATAAAGTTGGTCAAAGAGCTTTTGGTGAAAACAAAGTTCAAGATTTAAAGCAAAAAATGATTGATTTAGATGAACACCCTTTAGAGTGGCACTTTATAGGAAGTTTACAATCAAATAAAATAAATAACCTAATTGATTTAAACCCTACTTTAATGCACTCACTTGATTCAATAGATCTTGCAAATGAACTAAACAAAAAGCTAGAAATTAAAAACAGAAAAATGTCATGTCTTCTTCAAATAAACTCAAGCTATGAAGAGAGCAAAAGTGGTGTTGATCCAAAAGATGCTATTAATATCTATAAACAAATAGTGGAAACTTGCCCAAATATAACTCTAAAAGGTGTAATGACAATTGGGGCAAATAGCGAAGATGAAGCAAAAATCAAAGACTCTTTTATGATTACAAAAAAGATATTTGATGATTTAAAAGAGTTTAATCCTATGTACTGTTCTATGGGAATGAGCGGTGATTTTGAACTAGCAATTGCATGTGGTTCAAACTTAATTAGAGTTGGTTCAACTCTATTTAAAAGCGAATAAATATTAGGTTATAAAAGAAGCTTTATTTAGCTTCTTCTCTTATTTTCTTTACAGATTTTCCACCTATAAAGTAATCTTCCATATCAAGTTCTTCTATTAAAACTACTGCATTTTTTGATGGTCTTTGAAATATTTTTGAAAAAAGTTCTGTTATTCCAAGAGCTAATTCCTCTTTTTGCTCAATCGTTGCTCCGCCATCCTCTTTTGTCATTTTTACACTAATTACTGGCATAGTTTTCCTTTTTTAAATAATTTTCTATTGTAATATCTTTTATGTTAAAATATATTTTTAATTAAAGGAAATAATTTATGACAAAAGAGCAATTTTTAGATGATTTACAAAAAATTTACAACTATTTAGAAGAACAAAAAGCAAATACTAACTTATATTTGAAATATTTAGAGAATAAAGAGTTTGAAAAATTAACTCTGTTTGATGAGTTTGCTTCAAATCTTGGCTTAAGTCAAAGTGAAGATTTAAGATATGCACTTGTTACAAGGCTTGTTAGTTTAAGAGATGATTCTTTTGTTCAAGTGCTTAAAAAACTTGAAAAAACAGATGATGAAATTATAGATTTACAAGAAAAAGCATTTTTATTTGTAAAAGATTTTTGGCACAATATTCATAAAAACCTTTTGGATTTTATAGAAAAAAACAATCTTTTAACAAAGTTTTATCAAGAGGTTTTTAATCATACTTACAAAATTGGACTTTGTTTTTCTACTTGGCAAAGTGCTTGGACAAAACAGATTATAAATGGAGTAAACAAAGATTTAGAGTCTAGGTTTTCAAATGATGAAGCAAAAATTATGCAATATCTTGAAGAAAACAATCTTTTAGATTTAGGACATGATAATTTAATAGCAGATAGATCATACTCAAGTTTAGTAAAAAAAGATGGAAAATATAGTTCACAAGCTTATATTAAAGCGTTTAAAAAAGAGACAACGGCTGTAGTTGATGCACTTGAAGATTTTAATGATGCTTTAATTGAGCTTGAGGATGCTGTATTTAATCAAAAATGGGAGTATATTTTATATATTCAATCATTAATAAAAGCATTTAGTGAAGAAGATAGAAACAAGCTTGTTGCAAAATGGGCAGATGTTGATAGAGCGTGGATGAGGATAAAAACTCCAATTCAAGTTGCACATCCACTTGAATATTATGAAGATCATTATAGAAAAGCAGTTGCCCTAGAGTGGGATTTAAGAGTGACAAACCCAAAATTTGCACAAAATGACCACAGAGTAAACAAAATAAAAGATGCTTTTAGCAAAATTTATGATGGTTTTGAAAAAAACACCTCTTATGAAAAAATATTTAAACACTCATTTGCTTCACTAGATAAGGTTCAGCTTTATATTGGAAGACCTGCACTATTTTTTGGTGCAGAGTTAAATGGTCTTTTTTCAGCACAAGTTGTACCAAATGATGAAGTTGTAAGCCTTGAAGAGGGAAAAAAGATTTTTGCATTTAGTGATGAGATTTTACAAAGTAGCCGTGCAAAACCATTTTTAAAACTAAGCCGTGAAATATTTGGGCAAGAGTTCTTAAAAAAAGATAGAGAGTTTTTATTTAAACAAAGTAACTCGTGGCATCAACTTTATGATATTACAACTATTGGGCATGAATATGGGCATATTTTATGGTGCGATAACGAAACAGAAACTCTTATGAATAGAAGTGGAAATTTTAAAAATATTGAGGAGTTTAAAGCAACAGCTGGTGGAATGATTTCATATTTTTTAGATAGTTCTAGCGATGAAATACACCTAAAAGAGCCATTTTTAATAGATTTAATAAAAAGAAGTGTAGGACTTATTGCTTGGATGCAAGTTGATGAAGTTTGCCCATATTATTGCGAAGGATTAATTCATCTAAAAGCACTTTTTGATACGGAAGTTTTAATCTGGAAAAATGAAAAACTAGATATTAATTTAGATAAATTTGAAAAGTTAAAAGCTTGGTATATAGATACATATTCACGTCTTGCACTTCACTATTTAGATAAAAAAGATGCAACACTATTTTTAAATAGTTTTGCAAAAAAAGATGGAAAATATTTTATGCCTCTTGAAAAAAATATAAAAGGTTTTGTAAATTACTATTTCAAAAAATATCAAG
>CANRCH010000150.1 GCA_947629065.1 uncultured Aliarcobacter sp. | reverse complement strand
AAATACCTTTTTGCTTTGATTATGGGTACTATTATGAGCTTTATAATGAGTTTCATAATTACATTTATAAATCTTGGATTTATAGATGGATTTTTATTAAAATGGCTTGAAGCATTTGTAAAAGCTGCTATTTGTGCAATTCCAATAATTACTATTGTAGCTCCACGAGTGCGAAAAATAGTTGATAAATTAACTATACAAAAAGCTTAAAAAAAGCTAGTAGCTTTGCCAATAAAGGCAAAACTACTATTTATAAGGAAGTGTAAACTCAATCTCTACATCTGAATAAGATACATTTTCATGTAACTCAGCACATTTTAAAACAAATGCTTGATATGATTTTGCTAAATCAAAATCCAAAACATCAATTTTTCCATTTGCTACAATATTTCCATCTTTGTCTTCAAACTTCATAGGAATTGATTTTTGAACTCCATTTAAAACCAAATCTAAAACCAAAGTTTGTTCAGTTTCATCCACACTAGAGATTGTTCCAGTGATAGTTTTTGCACTTGCAAGTGAAAAAAGTGTTGAAGTGATATTGAAATTTCTTCCTTCATCTTTTGATTCTAAAGATTTTGTATCAATTGTTACTTTTGCACTTTTTAAAAAATCAGCTAAATCTTCATTTTTTAATATATTTAACTTAATATCATTAAAAGTTCCAGAAACTCCAACCTTAGATGCTAGTTTAAAACCAGTCCATTTTATATCTAAATTTCCATCTAATTCATAAGCATTAAGATTTGAAATAAGTGCTAAACTAGCTAGTGATAATAGTATTTTCTTTTTCATTTTCTCTCCATAAAATAAAGTAAAATCCATTTTACCAAAGATAATTTAAAATAAGGCAGATTTTTATTTTTTAATACATATATAAATATAAAACGAGTGGAATATAAACAAGAGAGATTAAAATAGAGATAAATAGGGCTATACTCATCTTCTCTGGTTTTACATTTAAAATTGTTGCAACTGTTACGGTGTTTCCAGCAAGTGGAACAATTGAGAAAATAAACATAAGCAAATAGTATGAACTATCTAAAAAATGAAAATAATTTTTGTCTAAAAATATAAAAGCTAAAACAACACTTGGCCAGATTATAAACTTTATAAACATAGCATAAGAGATGAATTTTATATCAAAAGCTTGATTTGATTTCATCTTTTCTAAGCCCATTCCTACAAGCATCATTCCTAAAATAGCGTAAGCACCTTTTAAATAATCACCATAAGATATAAAAGTTTCTGGGAGTTTAAATCCAATTAAATTTAAAATAATTCCCAATATAAAAGCGTGTAAAACAGGAAGTTTTATAACCTTTAGAAGGCTTTGTTTTGCACTAAAATTTCCTTTTGCAGTGATATAATATCCAACTGAGTTTTGATATAAAAGTGAAGCTAAAACTGTGAAGATAAAAACATCTACAAGATCTGATTCCAAAAATAAAATAGCTAGTGGAATACCAATATTTCCTGTATTTCCAGTAGAAGTACTAAAAGCTAGTAGGTTTGCTGTGTTATCTTTGTATATTTTTTTGAAATAATAGAGTAAAAATATACTTAAAATTGAACTAAATATAAAAAAGAAACTTGGTAAAAATAGCACTTGGGCATCTAGTTTTACATTTAAAGTTGCATTAAAAATAATCAAAGGCGAAAGTATAAAAAGCAAGATTTTTGCTACTGTTTCTTTATCACATTTTAGAAAAAGTGTTGAAAAAAATCCTAAAATAATACTAGTATAAAGTGGAATGATTTTTGCTAAAAGTGTAAAAAAGAGTGACAAATAAAACCTTTTTGAAATATAAAATATCTATAAATTAAAAAAGATTATATATGATAAAAGGGCAAAAAGCCCTTAAATCTTAGTGTCTTGTTTGAATGTTTTTTGAGTTAATTGTAGCAATTAATTTTTTTAAGTTTTCTACTTTTTCCTCTTCTTCTTTCATATTATCTTCTGATTGAAGAGTAAATTTATCCATTTTTGTATCAAGATAGTTTGTAGTAAATCTTCCTGCTTTGAAGTCATCATCTCTTACAATCTCTCTATGAAGTGGAATATTTGTTGGGAATCCTTCAATATAGAACTCATCTAAAGCTCTTTTTGCTTTTTTCACACAACCTTCCCAGTCAATAGCCCAAACGATTAGTTTCCCAAACATTGAGTCATAGTTTGCTGGAATTTTATATCCTGTATAGATACTCGTATCAAGTCTAACTCCAGGACCACCAGGTGCTAGGTGTTTCTCAACAGTTCCAACCGATGGCATAAAGTTTTTTTGTGGATTTTCAGCGTTTATTCTAAACTCAATTGAGTAACCTCTAAAGTTAATCTCTTCTTGTAAGAAAATCATCTTATCACCTTCAGCAATTTGAATCATTCTTTGAATAATATCAATTCCTGTAATAGTTTCAGTAACAGGATGCTCAACTTGAACTCTTGTATTCATCTCAATAAAATATATATTATCATCAGGATCAAGTAAAAACTCAACAGTTCCAACGCTTTCATATCCTAGTTTGAACATAGCTTTTGTAGCAATTCTATATAGTTCTCTTCTTGCGTCATTGTTTAAAAGTGGAGATGGTGCAATCTCAATAACTTTTTGGTGTCTTCTTTGAATACTACAATCTCTTTCTCCAAGGTGTAGAACATTTCCATATTTATCTGCAATGATTTGAATTTCAATGTGTCTTGGATTTTCAACATATTTTTCAATAAAAGTTTCACCTCTACCAAAAAACTTTTTAGCTTCACTTGTAGCTGCTTCAAAAAGGCTTTTGAAATCTTCCTCTTTTTTTACAATTCTCATACCTCTTCCACCACCACCAAATGCAGCTTTGATGATAACAGGGAACCCAATTTCTTTCGCTATTTTAGCTGCTTCTTCTGGATCTTCAATTGGCTCATCTGTACCTTCAAGAACAGGAACACCAACTTTTTTCATAGCTACTTTACTAGCCATTTTATCTCCAAATAGCTCAATATGCTCTGGTTTTGGACCAATAAAGATAATACCGTTTTCTTCACAAGCTCTTGCAAAATCTGCATTTTCACTTAAGAAACCATATCCTGGGTGAATAGCATCACAATCTGATTTTTTTGCAATAGAGATTATTTTGTCATAATCTAAATAAGCTTGAACAACATCTCCTAAAATAGGGTAGCACTCATCTGCTTTTTTTACCCAAATTCCATCTATATCAACTTCAGAGAAAATCGCAACACTTTGAATCTCTAACTCTTTACAAGCTCTAATGATTCTTAGGGCAATCTCACCTCTATTTGCAATAAGTACTTTGTTTATCTTTTTTTTCATAAAATCTTGTCCTTTTTGGAAATTATAGGGCAAATTGTAGAGTAATTTTATCTTTAATTCTTCTTTTTTTTTGTCAATAAAATTGTCTATTATTGCTAAAATTATTGTTTAAAATCGAATTTTATAACTATTTATATATTGTAATCATCTAATATATTTTGAATAGTATTTTTGAAAATAATAAAATCTTCTTCTAAAATATCCCACAAAACTTTATCATCTACACCAAAATAGTACTGAGTTAGAATATCTCTCATTTTTGCAATTTCACTCCATGGAATATATTAGATAATTCTAAATATTGAAATATTGCTATTTCTTAGTTTCAAACTCTTTTTTTAGCTCTTTTAACTCTTCAAGACTTTTTTCTGATTTTTCTATAATCTCTTCAACCATAAGTCCAAGCATAATTGTTTTGTATAAATTTGGTCTATTTTTTTCCCAGTTGAATAAAGTTTTATAGTCTATTCCTAAATATCCTGCAATATCTCTTTTTGTCATTTTCATTTGTAAATCCCTTTTTAAATAGGAATTTATATTCACGTTGTCCATTTCCAGTTTGTCTATTTATAGCGTCATTAGAATATAAACCATACAAATCATAATATATAAGTATATATTCCATATATTTTTTATATAATCGGCAATTATTCTATTAAAGACAAGGAAAGTGTGGAATTAATGCAAATAAAATCAAAAGATAGAGTTGCAAATCACGGTGAAGTTTTTACAAATATTAGGGAAGTAAATGCAATGCTTGATTTGGTGAAAGATGAAACCCAAAGAATAGATTCAAGATTTTTAGAACCAGCTTGTGGAACTGGAAATTTTTTGATTGAAGTTTTAAGAAGAAAATTAGAAGTTGTAGAAAGTAGGTATAAAAAAAGCAAAATTGAGTTTGAAAGATACTCTATTTTAGCTCTTAGCTCTATTTATGGAATAGATATTTTAGAAGATAATCTAAAAGAGTGTAAAACAAGATTATATGAACTTTTTTTAAATTGTTATAAATCTATTTTTAAAAAAGATATAGATGAGAGATGTTTAAAAAGTG
>CANRCH010000149.1 GCA_947629065.1 uncultured Aliarcobacter sp. | reverse complement strand
ATCACTAATTCCTAGTTTTGAGAAAATTCCATAAGATACATCATAAGATTTTTTTAGCACGATATTTTGTGCAAATAAAGAGGAGATTATAAAAAATAAGATAAATAAAATTCGCAATATTTTCCTTTAAACTAAGGCTTGTGCCTTAGTTTTTAAATGCAATCACTTCAACTTCTACCAAAACATTTTTTGGTAAAGTTTTAACTGCAACTGTGCTTCTAGCTGGTGCAGTTGCAGGATTAAAATATCTATCATAAGTTGCATTAAACTCATTAAAATCATCCATAGAAGCTAAAAAACAAGTAGTTTTAATTATATTATCAAAAGAGCTATCAGCCTCTTCTAGAACAGCTTTTAGATTCTCTAAAACTCTAATTGTTTGTTCTTTTATTCCACCTTCAACAACATTCATTGTTTTTGGATCAAGAGCAATTTGCCCTGAAGTAAATATTAAATTTTCAAATGCAACTGCTTGATTATATGGACCTATCGCACTTGGTGCTTTATTTGTAGCTATAATTGTTTTCATTTTTTCGACCTTTTAAAAATTTTTCGTATTATATTGAGTTTTAGCTTTTTTTATAGAAAAGCAAAACAAATCCACTATATCCTAAATATATCTTATTGGCAAATAAAAATCCAAAATAAACTCTTCATCACTACTTAAAAAGTGATTTTTATGATATATCGTATAAGATGGATTTGTAGTTGTTTCATATCCACTTTTTACAAGCCAAGTGTGATAAACCCACTGTATTAGCTTGATTACATCGCCATATTTTCCACTTAAAGGAAATTTTGCATAAATTCCTTTTGGGACAATCAAAGATGGCAATGAGATATTTTTTAACTCTTTATCATCTTCAATTACAATCATTGCAATATATTGACACTCTTCAAGTGGAGTTATAATTGGATTATCGTGGTGAAGTGCCATTTGAGAAAAGTTTTGAATCTCATTTGTATAAATCCAAGTTTGAAGTTTTGCCCAAGTGTGCTTTATGCTTTTATCATAACCTTTGTGCCTTATATAATAGGCTTTTTGTTCTTTCATTTTTACTATTGTTGGCTCTATTTTGAACTCTTTTTCTTCACTATTATTTGATACTTTTTGTACTATTTTATTTGAATACTCTTTATATCCACCATTTTTCCACTCTTTTGGAGTCATAGAAAATCTTTGTTTAAAACTTCTTATAAATGATGTTTGAGAGCTATATCCAGTCATTTTTGAAATATCTGTAATAGTTGAAAATCTATTTGTAATAAGTAAATTTGCAGCTTTTTGAAGCCTAATTGATTTTATACTCTCATAAATATTTTTTCCAAACTCATCTTTGAAAATACGGTGAAGATGAAATTTACTAATATTTAATTCAAAGCTTAGTTCATCTATATTTATATTTGTATCAATATATTTATAAATATAGTTCATAACATCATTTGCTATTTTTGTTCTTTTTTCAAAAGTCTCTTTTTTCATAAATTAGATTATAGCAAGATTTGTATATAAAATTAGCAATAAATGTAAGTTATAAAAGCATTTTATGTAAAGTATAAAGATTTTTTTTGGAGTAGAATTTTAAAAATATAGTAATAAGGCATTAAAATGAGTATTAAAAGATCGTTTATAAGAGAGATTTTAGAAGCAATTGATGAACACACTATTTCTTTTGCAGGTGGGCTACCTAGTGCAAATCTTTTTCCAGTAGAAGATTTAAAAGAGGCAACTTTAAAAATAATCGACAATCCAAAAGTTTATCAATATACTGTAAGCAACGGAATAGATAGTTTAAGAGAAAAAATAGCACAAAGATATACAAAACAAGGCTTTCCTACAACAAAAGATAATATTCTAATCACAACAGGAAGCCAACAAGCTATGTATATTTTGGCTAAGTTTTTTGAAAATCAAAATATCACTATTGAAGAGCCATCATATTTGGGTGCTATGAATATTTTTAGATTAAATAATCTAAAAATGAGTGGAGTAAAACTAGAAAATAATGGAATAAATGTAGAAGATTTTGAAAAAGATTTTAATAAAACAAAACTAGCATATTTAATTCCTGATTTTCAAAACCCAAGTTCTACAACTTATAGCTTAGAAAAAAGAGAAGAAATAGTAAAAATAGTTGAAAAAGAAAATGGAGTTTTAATCGAAGATAGTCCATATAGTGAACTATATTTTGAAGAAAAGATGCCATATATTAGTTCAAAAATTCCAAATAACTCTTTTCATTTAGGAAGTTTTTCAAAAACTTTAGTTCCTAGTTATAGAATTGGCTGGATAAGAGCTAGTGTTGAGAAAATAAAATCACTTATGATTATAAAAGAGAGCATTGATTTACACTCTAGCGGTTTTGTGCAGTATATTTTGGCTGAATATTTAAATAATGAAGAGAAATATGAGAAACATTTGCAAAGTATAAGAGACGATTACAAAGCAAAAGCAGAGTTTTTCTCACAAAAATTAAAAGAGATAATGCCAGAGTTTAAACACGAAGTTCCAAAAGGTGGAATGTTTTTATATGGTGGTTTTGATAGCAAGATTGATACTTTTGCCCTAGTTCAAGAGTGCTTAAAGAAAAAGGTTGTTTATGTTCCTGCAAATCAGTTTTATATAGACAAAACTCCAAATAGTGAAATAAGATTTAACTATACACACTCAAGTTTTGAAGATATTGAAAAAGGAATAAAAGTTATAAAATCTTGTTTAAAATAAAATAGAAGCTATTTAAAAATAGCTTCTATTTTAAGCTTTTTTCTTAAATCTTTTATAGTAAATATAGCTACTAATTAAAATTACTACTAAAATTACAATTATAATTTGATGCAAATAATCTTTTATAAGCTCTTGATTTTCTCCCAAAAAATAACCCAAATATGCTAAAACTATCATCCAAATTCCAGCACCTAAAGTTGTATATAGTGAAAATTTTGCTAAATTCATCTTTGCTAAACCAGCAGGAAGTGATATATATTGTCTTACAACAGGGATTAATCTTCCAAAAAATGTAGATATATGTCCATGTTCTTTGAAAAATTTCTCAATTTTTTCTAAGGTTTCTTCTTTTATAAAAACATAGTTTCCATATTTTATTAAAAGTTTTCTTCCTAGTTTTATAGCTAAATAGTAGTTAAATAAAGCACCAAAAAGTGAACCTAAAATCCCTGAAAGTATTACTAAGAATATATTCATCTCACCTTTATATGCTAAATAACCAGCAGGTATCATAACCACTTCAGATGGAAAAGGTATAATAAATGAGCTTTCAATAAACATCATTATAAAGATACCAAAGTATCCTAGACTTCCAACAGTAGAGACTATAAAATTGATTATTTCATTTAACAAAAGTTTGCTTTATTTTAATTTTGTATAAGTTTTGTAGTTTTAAATTAAGGAAAATCCTTAATTTAAATTATCTTTTAAGCTCTTTAATTCTTGCAGCTTTACCTTTTAACTCTCTTAAGTAGTGAAGTTTAGCTCTTCTAACATCACCTCTTCTTGTTACTTCGATAGTTTTTAATGACTCACAATATAGTGGGAAAATTCTTTCAACACCAACATTGTTTGCACCAAGTTTTCTAATAGTAAATGTAGCATCAACACCGTTTCCGCTTCTAGCAATTACAACACCTTCGAAAGTTTGAACTCTTTTTTTCTCACCCTCTTTAATCTCAACACCAAGTCTTAAGTTATCTCCTGCTCTAAACGCTGGAACTTCAATTGAAGCAATTTGTGCTGCTTCAAAGCTTGCTATATATCTGTTTTTCATTTCTTTTCCTTATTAGGTCTATAATATTTTGTCTTACAAATGGACATCTGGAATTTTAAGTCGCAAATTTTACTATGGTTTCCCTTTAAATATTCTTTAACGACAAATAAATTTTCATAAATTTCAGGTTTTGCAAAAGATGGAGCTTCTAAAAGATTGTTTTCATAGCTTTCAACTTCAAGTGAAGCTTCATTTCCAAGAACTCCTTTTACATTTCTAGATATTGCATCAGCCATAACAAGAGATGGTAACTCGCCACCTGTTAATATATACTCACCAATACTAAAAACTTCTGATGCATACTTCTCAATAACTCTTTCATCAATTCCCTCATATCTTCCACTAACCATCACTATATTTTTCTTCAAAGCTAATCTTTTTGCATCATTTTGTCTAAAAGGTTTTGCAGCTGCAAGTGGAAATATAATATAGGCATCTTTATCTTTTCTTTTTATCTCATCTAAACAGTCAAAAAGTGGCTGACAAAAAAGAAGCATTCCAGCTCCTCCACCAATCATTGCATCATCAACTTTTTTGTGTCTGTTTGTTGTAAAATCTCTAGGGTTATAAAACTCATACTCTATAAATTTTGATTCAACTGCACGATTTAATATTGAATCTTTTAAATATGGTTCTATTAAATTTGGGAAAAGTGTTACAAAAGTAAATTTCAAAGCTTA
>CANRCH010000148.1 GCA_947629065.1 uncultured Aliarcobacter sp. | reverse complement strand
ATGGAATCATTGGATAATCATTTACTGAGTATGAAGTTGCAGCTGCAATCCACGAACTCATGGCTCCTAGCTCATTTATTCCCTCTTGTAAAACTTGCCCTTTAATATCTTCTTTATAGAATGCTACTTGCTCTTTATCTTGTGGAATATATTTTTGCCCAACACTTGAATAAATACCATATTGTCTAAACATCCCTTCCATTCCAAATGTTCTAGCTTCATCAGGAACGATTGGAACTATACTTTTACCAATATTTTTATCTTTTAGTAAAACATTTAAAACTCTTACAAAAGCCATAGTTGTAGATATTTCTCTATCTCCACTTCCATTTAAAATCGCTTCATAAGCATTTAATTCAGGTATTTGTAAAGCTTGTGTGAATTTTTGTAATCTTTGAGGAACATATCCTCCAAGTGCTTCTCTTCTTGCTTTTAGATATTGAACTTCTGGTGAGTTCTCATCAGGTCTATAGTATGAATAAGCTTCAACTTCTTCATCACTTACAGGTAAATCAAATCTATCTCTAAACGCTTTTAAGTGGCTCATATCTACTTTTTTTACTTGGTGTGCAATATTCATTCCTTCTGCTGCACTTCCCATTCCATAACCTTTTACAGTTTTTGCTAAAATTACAGAAGGTCGTCCTACTGTTTCATTTGCTTTTTTGTAAGCTGCATAAACTTTAACAGGGTCATGTCCTCCACGATTAAGCTTCCAAATAGCATCATCACTCATATTTTCAACAAGTTTTGCAGTTTCTGGAAATTTGTTAAAGAAGTTCTCTCTTGTATATGCACCACCTTTTTGTTTAAAGTTTTGGTACTCTCCATCAACTGTTTGTTCCATTAATTCAAGAAGTTTTCCAGAACTATCTTTTTCAAGTAAGCTATCCCATAATCCACCCCAGATTACTTTAATAACTTCCCATCCAGCACCTCTAAAAGTACCTTCAAGCTCTTGAATGATTTTTCCATTTCCTCGCACTGGACCATCTAGTCTTTGTAAGTTACAGTTAATTACAAATATAAGATTATCTAAACCTTCTCTTGCTGCCATTCCAATAGCTCCTAGTGATTCAGGCTCATCTGTTTCACCATCTCCCATAAAGCAGTACACTTTTTGACCACTACAATCTTTTATTCCTCTATTTGTAAGGTATTTTAAAAATCTTGCTTGATAGATTGCTTGTAAAGGTCCAAGTCCCATTGAAACTGTTGGAAATTGCCAGTAGCTTGGCATTAATTTTGGGTGCGGATATGATGAAAGTCCATCATTAAATGCTTCTTGTCTAAAGTTATCCATTTGCTCTTGTGTAAATCTTCCTTCAAGAAAACTTCTAGCATAAATACCTGGGCTTATATGTCCTTGAAAAAATATTAAATCTCCACCATCTTTTTCGTTTGGTGCTTTGAAAAAGTGATTAAAAGCAACATCATATAGTGTTGCAGATGATTGAAATGAGGCAATATGACCACCAAGTTCTAATTGTTTGTTAGATGCTCTTTGAACCATCATTTGGGCATTCCATCTAATAATAGATCTAATTTTTCTTTCAATATCCAGATTTGCTGGCATTTTTGGTTCTTCTTCAGGTGAAATACTATTTATATATGCAGTTGTCGCACTATATGGTAAGTGTGCTCCACTTCTTCTTGATTTATCAATTAATTTTTCTAATAAAAAGTGGGCTCGTTCTACCCCTTCTTCTTCGATTACAGCTTCTAAAGCTTCCATCCACTCTTTTGTTTCAAGTGGGTTAATATCTTCTAAATTTAACTTTGGCATAAATCTCCCTTTATAAAAGTTTTCTTAATTTTTGAAATTAATTTGCAATTTTAATATAAAATAAATTATAATTCACTTATACGATTAAATTTAGGAAAATGAAATGTATGAAAAAAGTGAATATAGATTGATTATATCACAAAACTTAAGCTCAAATCTTAACTCAAATATAGATAAAAAACTTTTTAAAGAGTTTAAAAAAGATGACTTACCTATTTTTAGAGTTTACTCTTGGCAAAGAAGTATCAGTTTTGGAGCAGGACAAGATCCAAATGATTATCAAAATCTATTAAAAAAGTATGAAAATAACTACTCAAAAAGAGCAACAGGTGGTGGAGTTTTGTTTCATGGACACGATATTTCATATAGTTTAGTAATTCCATCAAGTTTCGTAAAAGAGAAAAGTGTAAAAGCAAATTATGAAAAAATATGCTCTTTTTTACTGAAATTTTATGAGAATTTAGGATTAAAAGCATCTTTTGCAAAAGATTTAGAAAATATTGTTTTGAGTAAAAACCCATATTGTCAAGTTGGCTTTGAAGCTTATGATATTATAATAGATGGTAAAAAAATTGGTGGAAATGCACAAAAAATCTCAAAAGATGTGATTTTACAACATGGTTCAATTCCACTAAAAACTGTAAGCAAAGATGAAGCATTTGGAACATCTTTGGAAGATTTTAAAATAGACTTAGATTTTAAAATAGACTTAGATTTTGAAACAGCAAGTAAGATGTTAATTGATGCTTTTAAAAGCACGTTTAATGTTGAGTTTAAAAAATATGAAATAGATATAAAAGATTTTGAAAATATATAAAGGAAAAGATATGACACAAGCATTAGATATAGAAAATATAAAAATAGACAAAACAAATACGGCAAACTTTAAAAAACCGCAGTGGCTAAGAAAAAAACTAACTCCACACACACAAGTTGAGATGGAAAACTTACTAAAAGATGTAGGTGGACTTCACACAATTTGTCAAGAAGCAAAATGCCCAAATATTAGTGAGTGTTTTGCAAATAAAAATGCAACATTTTTGATTCTGGGAAATATATGTACTAGAAGATGTACATATTGTAATGTAAAAACAGGGCTTCCAAACGGTGTTGATGAGAGTGAAATAAAAAAAGTAACAACTTCTGTTTTAACTTTGGGGCTTAAATTTGTGGTAATTACAAGTCCAGCTAGAGATGATTTAAAAGATGGTGGAGCTGAGCAGTTTTATAAAGTTACAAGAGATATTTTAGAGAAATCTCCACAAACAAAAGTTGAGATTTTAATTCCTGATTTTAAAGGAAATGAAGATAGCTTAAAAAGAGTAATTGACTCAGGTGCAACAATTATTGGGCACAATGTAGAAACAGTACCTAGCCTTTATCGTATTAGAAGAAACGGAACTTATGAAAGAAGTATTGAAGTTTTACGAAAATTAAAAGAGCTTGGTGGTGAAAAAGTAAAAACAAAAAGTGCTTTAATGGTTGGCTTAGGAGAAACAAAAGATGAGATGATACAAGTTTTTCAAGATCTGCTTGATGTTGGTTGTAAATTTTTAAGTATTGGGCAATATCTTGCACCTAGCGGGGAGTATGAAAAAGTTGTTGAGTTTGTAAGACCTGAAGTTTTTGAAGAGTATGAAAAAATTGCTTACTCTATGGGTTTTGAATTTGTAAAAGCAAGTCCTTATGCAAGAAGTTCATATATGGCTCATCACTACCTTAATATGGCATCTGCTCTATAAAGAAGAATTTAGATAAAATATCTCTAATTATTATAAATAGGGATATTTTATGGCAAAAGAAAAATCTACAAAATCTACAAAAAATCAAAAATCTATGGAAGAATCTCTTTGGGAGAGTGCAAACAAACTTCGTGGAAGTGTTGAATCAAGTGAATATAAACATATAGTTTTAAGTTTAATCTTTTTAAAATTTGTAAGTGATACTTTTGAAGAGAGAAAAGCCCAATTGATAAAAGAAGGCAAAGAGGCATATATTGATATGGTGGAGTTTTACACTATGGAAAATGTCTTTTACCTAAACGATATTTCAAGATGGAGCTATATTAAAGAGCAATCAAAACAAAACGATATTGCACTAAAAATTGATACAGCACTTGCAATTATTGAAAAAAACAATCCTAGTCTAAAAGGTGCTTTACCTGATAACTATTTTTCAAGACTGAATTTAGAAGTAAATAAACTCTCAAGCCTAATCGACACAATAAACGATATAAACACAATAGAAGATAAACAAAGTGATATAGTTGGACGTGTTTACGAGTATTTCTTAGGAGAGTTTGCACTAGCTGAAGGAAAATTAGGTGGGCAATTTTACACTCCAAAATCAATAGTAAGCCTAATAGCAAATATGATAGAACCATACAAAGGAAAAATCTATGACCCAGCTTGTGGAAGTGGTGGAATGTTTATCCAATCTATCAAATTTATAGAAGCTCATAAAGGAAATAAAAAAGATATTTCTATTTACGGGCAAGAGTTTACAGCAACTACCTATAAACTAGCAAAGATGAATTTAGCAATAAGGGGAATTTCTGCAAATTTGGGAGAAGTTCCCGCTGATACATTTTTTAAAGACCAACACAAAGATTTAAAAGCAGATTTTATTATGGCAAATCCACCTTTTAATCAAAAAGAGTGGAGAGCTACAAATGAACTACTTGATGACCCACGATGGG
>CANRCH010000147.1 GCA_947629065.1 uncultured Aliarcobacter sp. | reverse complement strand
TTATCACTAGCTTTTTTCTTTCTAGTTTTATAACCTTTAGTTGGCATACCCCATGGAGTAACAGGATGTCTTCCAGAGTTAGTTTTACCTTCTCCTCCCCCGTGTGGGTGATCGATAGGGTTCATCGCAGATCCTCTTGTTTGAGGTCTAATTCCTAAATGTCTGCTTCTTCCAGCCTTACCAACAACCATATTAATATACTCTTCGTTACCAACTACACCAATTGTAGCCATACAAACACCAAGTATTTTTCTCATTTCACCTGAAGGAAGTCTTAAGATAACATATTTATCTTCTCTACCCATAATTTGAGCATATCCACCAGCACTTCTTGCAAATTGAGCACCTTTTCCTGGTTTTAATTCAATGTTGTGAACCATTGTTCCAACTGGAATATTTACTAGTTGCATTGCATTTCCAGGTAGAATATCAAGTCCAGATATAGCAGCTTTTACTTTATCTCCAACTTTTAATCCTGATGGTTGAATAATATATCTTTTATCTCCATCTTTGTAAGAAACTAAACAAATTCTACAGTTTCTATATGGGTCGTATTCAATAGTTGAAATTACTCCCTCTACACCGAATTTATTTCTTTTGAAATCAATAATTCTATATAGTTTTTTAGCACCTGCTTCTTTGTGTCTAGATGTGATTCTTCCATTATTATTTCTACCAGCACTTGCTTTTACTCTTGTAAGTAAAGATTTAACTGTTGGTTTTGAAGTAATATCAGAGCTATCAATAACTGACATAAATCTTCTAGCAGGAGTTATTGGTCTAAATTTTTTAATTGACATATTTTACTCCTTATGCTGATAGGTTCGCAATTGCTGCGCCTTCAGGTAATGTTACATAGAATTTTTTGAAATCAGCTCTTTTTCCTAATTTCCCTCTAAATCTTTTTACTTTACCATCTTGTCTTAAAGAGTTGATTTTTGATGGAGTTACACCAAAATACTCTCTTAAAACCTCTTTTAAACCTGTTTTTGTCATTCTTGGACTAGTTTGAACCACAACAATATTGTTTTCTTGAAGCTCAATTGTTTTTTCTGTGAATAATATTGATTTAATATCTGTAATATCTGCCATCTTAAGCCTCTTTTGTTAATGCTTCAAGTACTGATTTTTCAATAAGTACAGAGTGATAAACTGCTAGTAAATATGCATTTACTTCTTGTTTTTCTACCATATAACAGTTTTTAATGTTTCTAAATGCTAAATAAGTTCTTTCATCAATTGTATCAACAACAATTAATGTATCTCTCTTATTTAATTTAGATAAAACTGCAACCGCATCTTTAGTTTTACCTGATTCAACTTTTATTGAATCTACAACAAAAAGAGAACCATTGTTTGCTTGTGCATTTATAGCATATTTTAATGCTAGAGCTTTTTGTTTTTTATTTACTTTTTGCTCATAGTTTCTTTTTGTAGGTCCGAAGATAACTCCCCCACCAACAAATAAAGGAGATCTTTTAGAACCCCATCTAGCACCACCTGAACCTTTTTGAGCTTTTGGTTTTTTACCACCACCGCTTACTTCTGCTCTTGTTTTTGCAGCAGATGTATTTGCTCTTAATGACGCTAAATATGATTTAACATATAAATATAAGTTATGTTTGTTAATTTCTTCATAACTTGCTGGTAAAACTACTTCACCACTGTTTTCAAATTTTTCGTTTAAAACTATTGCTTTACTCATTTAGCAACCTTTACTTTACCTAATGTTCCATTTGCACCAGAAACTGAACCTTTAAGAACTAAAATTCCACTTTCAGCATCAAATGATAAAACTTCATTTTTTACAGATACATTTGTATTTCCGTATTGTCCTGGCATTTTTTTACCTGGTTGAACTCTTCCTGGGAACTCACAGTTACCAATTGAACCTGTTCTTTTACCCATTCTGTGCCCGTGAGCATTTCTTCCACCAGCAAAATTCCATCTTTTAACAACCCCAGAGAATCCTCTACCTTTTGATTTAAAAGTAGTTTTTACAACTTTAGCTTCACCTAAACCTGCAAGATCTAAATCTCCAGCTTCACTGTTTGCTACAGTTATTGTTGCAAATCTATTAAACTCTTTACTTAAGTTATATTTTTTTTGCTGACCCTCAATAGCTTTGTTAAATTTTTTACCATTGCTATAAGATACTAGTGCTACACCATCTGTAACTTGACATACTTTTGTATCAAGAACTTTTAAAAGTGTAACAGCAGTACTTGGAACAGATACTGTTCTACTCATACCGATTTTTTGAACTATAAATTCCATCTTGTATTACTCCTTTCTTATTCTTGACCCATTGATCTTACTTCAACATCAACTTCAGGTGCAAGATCAAGTTTCATTAAAGAATCAACTGTATCAGCAGTAGCTGCGATAATATCGATAATTCTTGAGTGAACTCTGATTTCAAATTGCTCTCTTGAATCTTTGTTTACGTGAGGACCTTTTATAACTGTATATCTTCTGATTTTTGTAGGAAGAGGGATTGGACCTCTTAAATCAGCACCAGTTCTTTTAACAGCTTCAACTATTGAAGCAACACTTCTGTCTAAAACTCTATGATCATAAGCTTTTAGCTTTAATCTGATTTTTTCCATATATTTTTTCCTTTAAAGAACTCGTTAGATATGCATAAATGCACACTAACCACATTTAGTGGACGCGGATTATAACTTTATTTTCATTTAATGTCAATAACTATGGGGCTTTTGAAAATATTTTATAAAATTTATTTCCTTTTTAAAAGGAATAAAACTAGCTTTTAGTATATGTAGTAAGTTTTGATTAAGATTAGGAAAATATTCCTAATCCTCAATTTTATTTGAACAATTTATACAATAGTTTAAATCAAAAATTGTCATTTCATTACAATTTTTACACTCAAATTTTAATCTATTGCTACAAACAGGGCAAAAATTCATTATTTTATAATCTATTTTACTTGAGCAGTAGTTACATTGATTTTTGTTATAGAACTCTATTTTTGCAATTTTACTTTCTTTGTTTATCTCATTTATCTTCTTATATCTTTTTTGAAGTTTTATTATTAGATATATAAAAACTGCCACAAAAACTATGATAAAAAAGTAATAAACGACAAAAGGAATATTTAAGTTATAGAAAAACTCAACAACTTTTTCAATAAATATTTTTGGAATAAATTTATTAACAATTAAAAAAACTGTAAATAGTGTTGGAATTAAAACAACTATCAAAAGATTTTTAAATATTAAATATAGTAAATAAAGCTCTTTTTTAATATATCTTTTCATTAAATAGAAAAACGCAAAAACTATTGGAAGTAGAAAAATTAGTTTAATAATCTCTACAAGATAAAAGTATCTGTCATATGCTTTATTTACATCTTTTAGATACTCATCTTTTATAGTTTCTATATATAGCTTTAATTCTTTAACATAAGAAGAATTTTTAAAACTAGATTCTAAGCTATCTTTTTCATTTTTTATAGTTTCATATTTTACATTTAACTCATCATATTTTTCTTTTATATTTTTACTATCTAAACTATTTTCTAAAATAGAGTTCTCTTTTTCTTGATTAGATATTTTTTCAAACAGAACTGTATTGTAGTTATTTCTAATATAGTTTAAATCATCTTCAATTTTATATAGATTTTTATTTAACTCACTATTTTGTTTTAATAAACTTTTTATATCACTGTTTTCTATAATTAAATCTAGTTTATCTTCAATAGTTTTACATCTACTATCAAGTAGGTTTTCATCTTTTTTGATTCCACTATATTTTTGCTTTGTAAAATTATCTTTATAATAGTAGTTTGAAAATTGTTCTACATCACTATTTATTACACTTGTACATTTGTTTGAATATTTGCTACTTGGATTTGATACAAAATTGCTTTGAAAATCTAAACCTGATATTAAAATATAAAACACAATAATATTTAAAAGCATAATTGCAAGTAAAACTATTTTTGATAGTTTCTCTTTTGTAGTGTATATAAAATTGTTTTTATAAAAATTTGTAAATAAGTTTTTCATTTTCATCCTTAAATTTAAAAGGATGATTTTATCATATTATTTATAAGAAGTATTTTTCTGTATTATTTTTAAGTTTTAAATAGATTTCATTAAAATCTGCTGGATAAACTCTAGTATGTCCAACAGTTGTAATAAAGTTTGTATCTCCAATCCATCTTGGAACTAAATGGTAGTGAATATGTTGCTCTATTCCAGCACCAGAAGCTCGACCTAGATTCATACCTAAATTCACACCTTCACATGGCATTGTCTCTTTTAGTAGTTTTACAGCTTGTTGTGCTCTTTTTGAAACTCTATGCCAAGACTCTTCATCTAAATCCTCAAGATTAGAGGTGTGAAAATATGGTATTACCATAATATGACCTGGGCTATATGGATATTTATTCATAACAACATAACAATACTCATCAGAAAACAAAACTTCATACTTTTCATCATCTTTGTTTTTTGCAATATGACAAAATACACAATCAGGTATTTTTTCATCACTTACATAAGAGTATCGCCAAGGAGC
>CANRCH010000146.1 GCA_947629065.1 uncultured Aliarcobacter sp. | reverse complement strand
CAAACTTCTTCTTTTTGTTCACCAGTTTGAGCTTTATATCTATATGATGTTGCAATAGCAGTTTTTGCTAGTGCTGAACCACTTGGAAGATATCTTAATTCAATATCTCTAGTTAAGTTTCCTACTAAAATTACTTTATTATACATATTTTGGTTCCTTTAATAATCTTACAATTATTTAGAAGCTTTTTTTAAAGCCTCATCACTCATTTTAGACCAAGAAGCAATCTCTTTTTTGCTTTCGTATTTAATGAAAATAAATCTGATTAGATCTTCATTATTTCTATAATTTCTCTCAATTTCTGCAAGAGCAGCAGCTGGAGCTTTAAAATAGATTACATAGTAGTAACCTCTTTTGTTTTTTTGAATTTCGTAAGCTAGTTCTCTAGTACCAATATTATCTGTTGCAGAGATTTCCGCACCATTTTTTTCAAATAAAGCTTTGATTCCATCTATTTGAGCTACCGTTTCTTCTTCAGTTAAAGTAGGCTTTAAAATAAACATTGTTTCATAATGTTTTAATTTTGACATCCGATCTCCTTATAGTTTGTGCCGATTTTCTTTACACTTCCTAGACCTATCAGCAAGGATAAAAATTTTGTAAAGTTCGAGATTTTATCTAAATAAAACTGTAAATTTTCTTAGAGCTGCTTGTAAATATAAATTTTGATTAGAAATCTTTGAAGTTTTAAAATCTAATTCAATTTTTAATAGATACTCTAAAATATCTTGAAATTGCTTTGGATTTTTATTGATTGCTAGTTTTGCTTTTGCATCCCAAATATGTTTTGGTGGGATATATCCTAAAATCTCTTTTGCATTTACTTGTCCAAAAACTCTTGCATAAGAACTAATCATAAAAAGCTGTTGTACAAAAGATGTTATTTGATTTAAAATAAAAATTTCGTTTGTTCCCTCTTCAAGAATTTTTTCTAAATCATCGCTTATATCTTTGTATGAAAGAAGATTAAATAAAAATGTATCGAAATCAACAGCCCCAATTCCAAAGCAGTTTGCATCAACTATATGTGGATTTATTATTTCATCCAAAATTGCTAGTTTTTTAAGGTCGTTTACACAAAGCGCTAAATCTGTTTTGTGCATAAAATATAGGTGGTTTAGTGCAGATATTTCATATTTTAGGTTTAATTGTTTTGCTTCATGTTCTAAAAAACTAATAGCTTCAGCACTGCTTGGTTGGAAAAATCTTACAAACACTGAAGAGTTTTTACCTGTAAAACTACTCTCCATAGATTTAAAATCAGCTTCACCCAAACAAGCTAGAATAAAATAGCTATCTTTGTTTGAAGTACAAGCTTCAACTAAAGAGTCAAGCTCTTTTTTTGGAATTTTTTTATCAATTTTTACTAAAATAATATTTGTAGATGAAAAAAGTGATGATTGCATAAGTCTATTTTTAATATATTTAAAATCATACTCTTCAAAATATATTTTTTCTATATCTTCGCCATTTGCCAGAATTTTAGCAATATCAAGTGAATATCTTTCAACCAAATATGATGATTGACCATAAAACATATATGATTTAAATATTTTATTCTGTTTTAAACAGTTATCGAATTCATTTTTATACATTTTAAAATAATATCCTAAGTTTTCTTTTAATATAATTTATGAAATTTAACGCTAAGGGGTTTACGATGTACAAAATTGCTTGTCCAATTTTAGGTTTTGAAAATGAAAAAAGTTTAAAAATTGAAAAACTTGATGAAAATTTCTCTTTTTTAGTTTTTGAAGATGGTTCTAAAATAACTGTTGTTAATATAAATGTATTATCAAAAGTAAAATTTGATTTTGAGATCGATCAAAATACTTTAAGTGCATTAAAAATATCTTCAAAAGATGATTTTGAAACATATTTCACAGTTGTTTCTCAAGATCCAGTTGAGCATTCAATTATAAATCTTGTTTCTCCAATTTTTGTAAATGAAAAAGAGAAACTTGTAGGTCAGTTTGTTACAAGTGAAAAAGTTGAGCCATATTTAGCAACTATTGATAAGTGTGCAGCTATATAAATAGAAGGGTTTTTTGCCCTTTTATTTGTATTATTTAAGTAAGACCTATAAAATTCTTGCAATGATTAGTTTACTTGCAATATCACTTGAAACTATTTTTACACTCAATTTTGAAAAAAGTTTTTGAGCTTTATAGTTTTCTAAAACTACTTTTAATCCATCCATTTTATCATAACAAACAGCACGATGTTTTTCTATATCTGTAACTTTTACTTTTAGAGTTGTTCCAATATTATCTTTTGCCCATCTAGCATAAGTTCTATCTTCAAAATCCCAAACAAGGTTGTCTATTTTTCTCTCTTTTTCTGATATATGTTCACAAATTCCATCAAGCTCTTTTGGAAGCTGTTTTGTTTTTAAAATTCTATGTAAAACCAAATCAGAGTATCTTCGTATAGGGCTTGTAAAGTGTGAATATGAGGCAAAGCCTAAACCAAAATGCCCTAAGTTTTTAGAGCTATATTTTGCTTTTTCTTGTGCTTGAATTATTAATTCATCAACCTCAGTTTCTAAAAAAAACTTACTAGCTTCTTTTTGAATATGTAAAATTGTATCGTGGACATCATTTTGTAAGTTTGCTTTTACACCAATTAAATTTACTTCATCAATAAGTCTTGAAATAGATTTAAAGGTAGGCTCTTCATGAACTCTAAAAATTCCTAAAGTTCCAACTTTTTTACTAGCCTCAATATTTGCTAGTAGCATACACTCCTCAACAAGCTGATGAGATGCTGTTGAAAATTCAACTTCAACACTTTGCAAAATATTATTTTTTAAATTTAGTCTATTTTCTTGAGTTCTAAAATCATAACCCTTTTCAAGTCTTTTTTTTCTAAAAGATTTTGTGATTTCATACAAAGGAAGCAGATAATCAAAAATCTCTTTTTCTAATTTTGTATATTGGTCAAATTTTCCTTCTAAAACTCTATCAACTCTTCCATAAGATAGATTTCTATGTGATTTTATAATAGCTTCATATAGTTTTGAAGATTTTGCTTTTTTACTTTTTAAATCAAGATTTATCTCAAAAACATAAGAGTAACGAAGTTCATTCTCTTTAAGAGAACATAAATTCTCACTCAAAATTTTTGGAAGCATTGGCAGTGCTTTATTCGGCAAATAAATAGTATTTGCTTTTTTAAAAGCTAGTTTATCTAAATTTGAGTTCTCTTTTACAAAATATGAAACATCAGCAATTGCCACAAAAAGAGTATTTGAAACTTTGTCAAAATAGATTGCATCATCGTGGTCTTTTGCACTGTTTGGATCTATTGTGCAAAAAGGCATTTGTGATAAATCCACTCTTTTATTTGTATCATCCATAGAAAAGCTATACTCATCTTCTTTTTCAACTCTATAAAGCTCTTCAAAAAGATATAAAGAGATAAACTCATCAATTTTTGGCTCATCTAAATTTCCTACAAACTTAATTTCACTAAAATTTTGATTATCTACTATTAAAACATCGTTCTCTTTATACCTTTTTGCATTGATATTTTCTACTTTTATATACTCTTTAAAAGTAACAAATGCACCATTTTCAATATAAACTAAAATTTCACTCTTTTTGCTAGTTAAAACTTTATCTATTTTTGCTTTTATTTTTGCTCTTGGATTAAAGATTTTTTTAACTAAAACTAAATCCCCACTAAATGCACCTTTTAGTTCATTAAAATCTACTTTTATATTTTTTATTGGGTCAATTAAATCTTCTAAAATAGCAAAATTTTTATCAAGTTTTAGAATTCCTACTTTATATTTCGAGTTTATTTCGTAATGTTCTTCATTTTTAATAATTACATTTTCATTTATAAACTTTTCAATAAGGCTTTTTTCTTCATTTGTAAACTCAAAAACCTCTTTTTGTATTTTTGTAAACAGTTCTTTTATCAATTTTTATCCTTTTAATACTTTATTATATAGTTTTTACTTTAAATCTAATATTTAGTTTAGCTTTTGTATAATCTTTCCAAAATTTTAATAATATAGAGGAAGAGAAATGGCAGTAAATGTTTTCTATGACAAAGATTGTAATATTGAGTTAATTAAATCAAAAAAAGTAGCAATGATTGGTTTTGGTTCACAAGGTCACGCACACGCTGAGAACTTAAGAGATAGCGGTGTTGAAGTTGTTGTTGGATTAAGAGCTGGTGGAAGTTCTTGGAAAAAAGCTGAGGCAAAAGGATTTAAAGTATTAACAGTAGCAGAAGCAACAAAAGGTGCTGATGTTGTTATGATTCTTTTACCAGATGAGAGCCAAGCTGAAATCTATGAAAATGAGATTAAACCAAATCTAAAAGCTGGAGCTTATTTAGCATTTGGACACGGATTTAATATTCACTATAAAAGAATTATTCCAGAAGCAAACACAAATGTAATGATGATTGCTCCAAAAGCACCAGGACACACTGTAAGAAGTGAGTTTGTTAAAGGTGGAGGAATTCCAGATTTAATCGCTATTTATCAAGATGCTTCAGGAGATGCAAAACAAGTAGCTTTAGCATACGCAAGTGCAATTGGTGGTGGAAGAACAGC
>CANRCH010000145.1 GCA_947629065.1 uncultured Aliarcobacter sp. | reverse complement strand
CACCACAAATTTGTATGAAAAAATCGCTTGAATTTATTTTTGCTTGTTCAAACTCTTCATCATCTTGTGGAAAAATCCCATAAATTGAGCTTTGTTTTATTAAATCATAGTGATCACTAATTAGTTTTCTAATTCCATCTTCACCCATAACTTCTAAAAATCTTTTATCTGGAGTTTTTACCTGAGGTCTTGTTCCAAATGGTGCATAAGATATATTAAATTCCATAAATTGCCTTTATAAATATTTTTTCAAATTAATTTTTAATAATACTTAATAATACTTAACAAAAGGTAAGTATGATAAAATACCACTATTTTTTAATATAGGAAAAAGATGAGAAGTGATTTAGAAGAGATTAAAGAGTGCTTTTCTTGTGGATTATTTGTAAAAAAAGATAAGCAAAGTTCAAAAAAACTAGTTTGTCCAAGATGTAATTCAAAATTAGAAAAAGAGCATAAACACTCAATTGATTCTCTTATTTTTTCTATTTCTGCACTTATGCTATTTATTATTTTAAATTTATATCCAATAATCACACTAAATATAAATAATCAAGATTTAGAAGCAACACTTTTTAATACGGTTAAGATTCTTTTTGAACAAGAGTTTTTTATTGTTGGTTTTTTAGTTTTGTTTACGATTATTATTGCACCTGTTTTTAACTCTTTGATTATTATTCTGTTTTTCATTCAAGAAAAATCAAAAATCAAAATATTTAGAGATAAAGATTTATACAATGGCTTTCATTTCTTTAAAGAGTGGGGTTTTATGGAGGTTTTTATTATAAGTTTGATTGTAACTTATATAAAACTTGTTGGAATGATTAGTAATACAAAGTTTGATATAGGTTTTTTTGTGATTCTAATATATGTTTTGTGTTTTTTGATGTCAAATTTAAAATTTGATATTGATAGAGTTTTTAAGGATTGATTTGTATCTAATTTCTTGTAAAAATTGCAAAAAAATATATGAAAAGAAGAGTTTAGATAGTTTTTCTTGCACAAGATGTGGCAAAAAAGTTGAAAAAAGAGTAAAACATACTCTTCAAACTTCACTTGCACTTACAATTACGGCTGTTTTACTATATATTCCAGCAATGATGTATCCTATGATGCAGATAACTCAGTTTGGAGTTACAGAAGAAAGCACAATTATTGAAGGAATTATTAGCTTTTTAAACTATGGAAACTATTTTATAGCAACTGTTATTTTTATAGCAAGTGTGGCAATTCCTATACTAAAACTTTTTGGATTATTGTTTATTTTTCTATCTGTAAAAATAGATGTAAAAGTAAGCAATAGAAGAAAAATTTTAATGTATAAATATATTGAAGCTATTGGAAAATGGTCTATGATTGATATATATGTTGTTGCACTATTAGCAAGTATTGTGCAACTTGATGAGATGTTTAGTATAAAAGGTGGAGTTGCTGCTACATCTTTTTGCCTTATGGTTGTTATTACAATTTTTGCAGCAAATAAATTTGATACAAGGGTAATTTGGGATGGAACAAAATCTAATTAAACAAGAAGATAATCAAACAGTAGTTTATGAAGCACAAGAAGTAGAGGGTAAAAAATTTTCATTGGCTTGGATTTTGCCACTTGTTATTTTGGCAATATTAGGTTTTATTGCTTATGATTCATATGCAAAAAAAGGTACAAATATTACAGTCTATTTTAAAAATGCTGAAGGCTTAAAAGAGAATGTTACACCTTTGGAGTATAAAGGTCTTCAACTAGGAAAAGTTACAGATATTACACTTTCAGATGATTCAAAAAATGTTGCAGTGAATATCTTAGTAGATAGTGATGTTGCACAATTTGTAGCAAATGAAGGTTCTAGTTTTTGGATTAAAAAACCAACTGTTTCTTTGACAAAAATCTCAGGGCTTAGTACTTTAATAAGTGGATATAAAATTGAACTATCTCCAAAACTAAAAACAAAAGAGGAGTTTACTCAAAGTATTTCTAAATATATTTTTGATGGGCTTGATTTTCAACCTGATGATGAGTTTGATGAAAATGGATACTATATAAATTTACTAGCAAATGATAAAGATAATATAGAAGTAGGAACACCGATTTTTTATAATAAATTCCAAATTGGAGAGCTAGTAAACAAAGAGTTTAAAGAAGAAAAACTATATGTTAGAGCTTATATTTATGAAAAATATGAGTACTTAGTAAATAGAAGTTCTAAGTTTGTGATGAATGAAGCTTTAACAGTAAATTATGGAGCAAGTGGACTTAATATTGAAGTTGGATCTTTATACTCTGCGTTAATAGGTGGAATTACGGTAATAACTACAAATAAAGATGATGAAAAAGTTGAAAAAGATGAGGTTTTAAATCTTTTTGCAAAAAAAGATGACCTAAAACCAAAAACATATTTTTCAATAGATTTCCACGATGCAAAGATTGAGCAAAATACTCCAATACTGTTTAAAGGAATAGAAGTTGGAAAAATTATTTATGTAAAACTTCAAGAAGATATGCTTACAACTAGAGCTTATGTTTATAGAGAGTATAGATATTTGCTTACAGATAAAACAAGATTTTTTGTTGAAGAACCTACAATATCTTTTGGTGGAATAAAAAATCTTGGAAATATTTTAAAAGGAAATTATATCTCTTTGGATTATGCTGAAGGTGATTTTACAAATACATTTACAGCTGTTAGTAAAAAAGATTTAAAAAATAGTGTAAATACTGTAAAAGTTGATTTAATTAGTGAAGATTTAGGTTCAATATCTAATAGAAGCAAAATATATTATAAAAATATTGAAGTAGGAAGAGTTGATTCTTATGAACTGAATAAAGATTTAAAAAGTGTAAAAATCTCTATTTTAATAGATGAGAAGTATAAAGATTTGATAAATGATGCAACATATTTTTATGATATGAGCTCAAAGCTTGTAGAGATAAAAGATTTTGATGTAAATATAAATTATAGCGGAATGGAGCCACTTTTAAATGGTTCAATAGCAGTAGTTTCAAATATTCCAAATGCAAAACTTACAAAAAAAGAGTTTAAACTACACTCTTCACATAAAGATATTGAAAAAATAATAAGAGAAAAAAATAAAGGTTATGCTGTTTATGCACAGTTTGATAATAGTTTTGAACTTAAAGAGAACTTTGCACTTGTATATAAGAATCAAGAAATAGGATATATTAAAAAAATAAAGTTTGAAGATAAAGTATCAAATGTTGAGTTTTTTGTATATGATGAGTATAGAAAATATATCACAAATACAAGTAGATTTTATAAAAAATCAAAACTAGATTTAAAAGCTAGTTTAAGTGGAGTTATTTTTGAAGTTGATAATTTTACATCTTTTATTGAAGGTTCTATACATTTAGATAATAGATCAAAAATTCCTTTAGGAAATCACGAAATATTTGCAAGTGAAGATATTATGAATAGTGCAACAAATAGTGTAAAAATTATTTTTGATGATGTTGAAGGGCTTCAAGAGGATTTTTCAAAACTTACATATAAAGGTGTAAATATTGGAAAAGTTAGAAAAATATCTCTAAATAAAAACCAAAAAATAGAGGTAGATGCACTTATTTTTGATGATTTTAAAGGTTTTGCAAAAGAGGGCACAATTTTTTATCTAAAGAAACCTAGAATCTCTTTTCAAGAGATAGCAAACGCAGGATCTACAATGATGGCTGTGAATATTGGAGTATTAAAAGGAAGTGGGGCTGGAATGCAAACTACTTTTAAAGGCTTTGATAAAGAGCCATCAATTGATAGTGCAGAGCTTGGAAATATAATAAGAGTTGAAGATAAAACAGCATCAAGCGTAAATGTAGATTCACCTGTTTATTATAAAAATGTTCAAATAGGAAAAGTTTTAAGAGTTGATTTAAGTAGTGATGGATCAAGAGTAATAATTGATTGTTTAATCCAAGATAAGTATAAAAAACTTGTAAGAAAAAACTCTGAATTTTATGATATAAGTGGTTTTGAAATGGAGTTTTCTCTGTTTTCTGGATCAAAAATTGAATCAAGCACTTTTACAAGTCTAATAAAAGGTGGTTTAGTTGTAGTAACTCCTTATGAATACAATGAAGTTGCCACAAAAAATGATATTTTTAGACTGCATAAAACTCTAAGAGAAGATTGGAAAACTATAAGTCCTAGTATAAAATAGTCTAGTAATCTCTACTTTTGCTTGAACTCTTCAATTGAAGAGTTCAGCTTTTTTAAATCTTCAATTTTTTCTTCAGCTTCTTTTAAAAACTCTTCAAAGGCAAAGCCTTTTTCTATAATATTATATAAATATGGTCTTTCAACTCGCCATTTTCGTAGAGTTCTTGCATCAACTCCCAATAATCTTGCTTTATCTTGTTGTGTTAGTTTCATAAAAAAACTTTACATTAAAGAATATATATAGAAAATTCGGCTTATTGTTCCTCTTTTATATAATTTTAGGAACAATATGTATATAATTACAAAAAATTCGGAAAATTATTCCGAAATTATATACTTTAGGGGAACAAATGCTTTTCAATTCTTATGAATTTATCTTCATATTCTTGCCAATTACCTTTATAGTCTATTTTT
>CANRCH010000144.1 GCA_947629065.1 uncultured Aliarcobacter sp. | reverse complement strand
TAGCAAATGAGTGTCTTAACATATGTGCTCCATTTTTCTCTTTTCTAATTCCAGCACTTATTAAAATTTCTTCAACTACTCTACTTATGTATGCTTGAGTTAATCTAGTTCCTTTTTGATTACAAACAAGTAAATCACTATTACAAACTCTTTGGTCTAACCAATGTTTTAAATCATTCGAAATAATTGCTTTTTTAATCATCACAACTCTTGGTTTGTTTCCTTTTCCTTTGATTTGTAACATATAAACATCGTTTTCATCGAAAATATCTTTTACATTTAAGTTTAAAACTTCACCAACCCTAACACCTGTATAGATTATAATTTTTATAATTAATCTATTTCTATATGCAACATTTTCACTAAATTCAAAACTTTCAATTGCATCAAGAAATTTATTTACTTCATCACCATTCATAAAAGAGGGTAGTTTAGTTCCACTTTTTCCACTTAATCCTTGCCAGTTTTTCAACTCGATTTTAAATATATATGAAGAGTCATCTGGATTTTGATTTTGTTTATCTATATAAGAAAAAAAAGAAAGCAGGGCAATTCTATGGTTTTTTTTACTTGCATCTGATAATGAACTTGTTTCACTTGCCAAAAAATCGCTTAAAAGTTCTTCATCTATTTCCTTCATTGATGCAAGTCCAAGATTACATAAAAAATTATATAGTTTTAATAGTGGATTAAAATATGTATTAACTCCAGCCAAACCAATATTCCTAGCTTCTTTTACAAGAATTTTAAGTTCATCAATTGAATTTGTACCTTTTACTAAGGTTTTAATAATATGTGCAAGTTTGTCTTTATCAATTACATTTCTATTTGAAAGGCTTGTTAGCTTACTTCTTACAAATCTTTCCATCCAAAATAGAAGTGTGTTTTCAAAACTATTTTTAAAATCTAGTTCATATCGCATAGGAATTCCTTTTTTATCTGTTATAATTTAATAAAAGAGCATATCTAAAGATATATTAATAATAGTTTGAAAATTACAGTTTTCAATACTAAAATATATTTTTTCACATTCTTTTAAATATTACTCATTAATTACGAGAAATATTTAAAAAGATTAAAAATATACAAGACTATCTTCTTTTTCCTGCTGAAAACTCAATTATATAATCAGCAATCTCATCTAAATGAATAATATCTTTAACAGCACCAGCTTGTATTGCTTTCATAGGCATTCCAAAAACTACACAACTCTCTTCATTTTGTGCAACTGTATATGCACCATTATCAAAAAGCTCTTTCATGGCAATTGTTCCATCATCACCCATTCCTGTCATCATTATAGCCATTGAACTTGAACCAACTGTATTATTAACAGATCTAAAAAGTACATCAACACTTGGTTTGTGTTGGCTTACTTTTTTTGTATCAAGAAGTTTTGTTCTATACTCATTTCCGATTTTTTCAATAGTTAAGTGCATATTTCCAGGTGCTAAATAAGCATGTCCTCTTTCTAAAATCAATCCATCGGTTGCTTCACAAACATCAACTTCTGAGTGATCATTTAATCTTTGTGCAAATGAACTTGAAAAACCATAAGGAATATGTTGTGTTATTAAAATTGGAGGTAAATTATTTGGAAGTCTTCTGAAAACTCTCAACAGTGACTCTACTCCACCTGTTGATGATCCAATTGCAATTAGTTTAATTCCTGCAAACCTAGCAGGGTTTAGAGGAATTACTTCATCTGGATGAACTTTATAGTTATCAGTTGAAGTCGTTAATATAGGAGTTTTTAATGGTTTTGGTTTTTTAAGCGTATATCTTTTTAGTAAGAATGTAAGGCTAAGAAGTGTATCTTGTATTCTATCTTTAAAAGATGACATACTCTCACCCATTTCAGGTTTTGGAATAAATCCAACAGCACCATCATCAAAAATATCATTTCCTCTTACACTCTCACCTGATATTACAACAGCTGGCATTGGATGAAGCCTCATTAGGTTTCTTAAAAAAGTAACTCCATCCATTTTTGGCATATTTATATCAATAGTCACAAGATCTGGTTCATACTCTTTAATTTTTTCTCTAGCTTCATATGCATCATTTGCAACAGCAATTACTTCAAACTCATCAATTGAGTCAATCATATCTTTTAAAACTCTTCTCATCGAAGCAGAATCATCAATAACCAAAACTGTATACATTTTTAATCTACCCTATTTTATTTATAATCAAAAAAGTTCTATTTCCATTTCAGGTGCCACAATATCATTTTCAACACCAAATAGTTCAACAGCTCCACTATACTCTTTAATAACAGGTGCTTTTGCAATTTCGCTTTGTAATCTTTTCTCTTCATCTGCAATTTTGCTATCGGTATCTGTTTTTTGAGTAACTTTTATAAATGTTTCAAAATCATCAGCAAGAAGAATCAATCTTCCGTGCTCACCTCTTATATGTTCTGATAAAACTCTAAAGCCTTCAGCTCTACAAAACTCTTTTGCAAATTCAACATTTCTTTGTCCAATAGAAGAGCTTAGGTTTAAACCCATAATATCAGCACCACCAGAGATTTTTGCCACAATATCATCTTTTTTGCAACCCATTTTATACATCTCATTTAGCATGGCTTCAACTGAGAAAAGTCCATATTTCATATCACTAATAGTACTATCTGTTTTTGGAAGTAAAAAGTGATTCATACTTTTTATTTTTTTATTTTTATCATAAAACATTAAAGCAACACAAGATCCAAGAAGAGTTTTAAATGCAACATTATCATCATCTTTTCCAACTGCAAACTCTCCACCAATTACAGTGTGAGTATTGTAACCTTTTGTTTGTTGTGTAAATCTTGAATTAGAAACTTTTTCTATACTTCCATCTTTATGACCAATTACAATCATACAATCTCTTTTTCTTTAATAAATATGTTTTGACCTACTCTTTGTACATAATTTATTAAATCTTGTGGATTTTCAGAATGCCCTAAATATAGCGTTCCACCTATTTTTAAATATTGAAACAATCTTCTTAAAATCTTATTTTGATCTTCTACAGAGAAATATATGAGTACATTTCTACAAAAGATTACATCAAACTGATTCTGTGCAAATGGATAAGAGTTGTCATTTAAATTTAGTTCATGAAAAGTTAATAATCTTTTTAACTCATCATTTGCTTTAATTAAAACCTCTTCACCTGATAAGTTTTGTTTTACTCTTCTTTTAAAATATCTTTGAGGTTTTATCCAAGATGGAAACTCTTTACTAGCTTTACTAAATCTATAAATACCATTTGCTGCATATTGAAGAACATTTGTATCTATATCAGTTGCAATTATTTTTGCACTAATATTTGTATTTGTCTCTTTCATTGCTTCAAAAATTGTCATGGCTATTGAATATGGTTCTTCTCCTGTTGAAGAAGCTGAACACCAAATATCTATTTTTTCACCATTTTGTGCAAATTCTGGTAAAACTCTATCTTTTAAATCTACAAAGTGGAAATCTTCTCTAAAAAAGTGAGTTTTATTTGTAGTAAAGGTATTTATAAAATCTGTTTCATATTTACCCTCTTCTACTAAATCTAAAAGATTCATAATATCGCCAGAATAACTACAATTTCTTTTTAGCTTATCAATTCTATTAGAAATCATAATATCTTTGTTGTCTGTTAGTGTAATTCCTGTCAATCTATAAAGAATAGTTTTTACTCTTTCATGAACATCTAAATTTGTATATGCCAATTTAAGACGCCTTTTTTGTATGCTGTAAATCTTTTTCTATTTTTATTTGTGCATTAATTATTCCAACAACATCTAGAATAAGTCCAATACTTCCATCTCCTCGTACTGTTGCAGCACCTATTCCTTGAACACTTCTAAAGTTTTTATCAAGAGGTTTTACCACAACTTGGTGTTGATTTAAGAACTCATCAATTGATAATGCAACTTTAGTATTTCCAGATTTAACTACAATTAACATACCATCTTCAAGATTTTCAAAACTATCTTTTAATCCAAATAGTTGATGAAGTCTAACTATAGGAATAAACTCCTCTCTTAGCATTAATAAATCTCTACTTCCATCTCCAATTTTCTTAATCATATCTGAAGTTGGTTGAAGTGATTCAACTATTGAACTAAGTGGTAAAATATATTTTTGATCTCCAACTTTAATATCAAGCCCATCTAAAATAGCAAGAGTTAAAGGAAGAACTATTGTAATAGTTGTACCAACATCTAGTTTTGTATCAAGTCTAATAGCACCACCTAGTTTATGAATATTTGTTTTTACAACATCCATTCCAACCCCTCTACCTGAGATATCAGTAATCTCATTTGCTGTTGAAACTCCTGCTCCAAATACTAATAATGCTTTTTCATTATCACTCATTGTTGCATATTGATTTTCATCAATTAGCCCTTTTTCTAGAGCTTTTGATGCAACTATTTCCCCATTTATACCTTTTCCATCATCTTCAATTGTAATAATCATTTGACCATTTGCTTGTTCAGCACTAATTGAGATAACTCCCGTTTCACTTTTACCTTTTGATGCTCTAATATCTGGCATCTCAATTCCATGATCAAGTGAGTTTCTAATAATATGCATTAAAG
>CANRCH010000143.1 GCA_947629065.1 uncultured Aliarcobacter sp. | reverse complement strand
GTATACTTGATACTACTCCCATGATTAGAAAAAAGCTGTTTAATGCTTGACCTAGATTTTCCACTATTTTTTGCTCTCCTAATATTAATTTTTATAATAATATAGAATTGTTGCTTTATAGCAAATTATAGGATTTTATCTCCAACATTATAAATAAAATTATCAATTTTTTTAAAAATATCTATCACAACATTTGTAGTTTGTTTTATTTTTCTTGCCATTTTATCTATCCTTTTGTTAAAATATTTCAGATAATACAATATTTTATAAATATACTTGAAAAATATTGCAAATTGTAATATAATTTCAAAATATATAGAAAAAGGAGTGAAAAATGTTTATTGTAGAAGAGATCATAAATAAATTAAAGGATATTTTAAGCACAGATGGAAAAAATGGAAAAGTTTTTGATAAAGATGTAGCCCAATCTTTAGATTTATCTCAAGCAAATTTTGCAACTATGAAAAATAGAGGAAAAATTCCATATACAAATATATTAAACTTTTGTGCAAAAAGAAAAATATCTATAAATTGGCTTTTATATAACCAAAGCCCTGATTCATTAGTTGATAGTACAGATAAATATTGGATTAGATATTATCCTAGCGTTAGTGTTAGTGCTGGTGGTGGGGCGTATGAAAATGAAGATGATTTTAGTTCACTTGAATTACCATCATATTTTGTAAATGTTTTAGGCGGAAAAGATAATCTTAAAAATATTGATGCAATAAATGTAATTGGTGATTCAATGGAACCAACTTTAAATAGTGATAATATAATTTTTATTGATAAAACAAAAGATGATGTAAGTAGAGATGGAATCTATGCTTTTACAACAATTCATGGACTTTTTGTAAAAAGAATTCAAAAAAGAGTAGATGGAAAACTTGATATTATTTCAGATAACAAAGATTACCCACTTCAAGTTTTAAATAAAGATGAATTAGTAATTTTAGGAAAAGTTGTAAGCTCTTTTGGAAAAGTCTATTAAGTATAATTAAGATTTGTTAAAATAGAGAGTTGAAATTTTTCTCTTCTTGTAGAAATTCTAAAGTTTGTCTATATGAAAAACCAATAAGATATAAACAATTGAAATCTATATCAAGTAGGGCTGTTTTTATCTCATCTAAAGATGATATTTTTGTAATATTATTTAAGTCTAAAAACTCTTTATTGCATAGGTATGTAGTTTTTGCGTATTTGTATTTTTTTTGAATATAAAGTGCTTCATTTTCAATTAGTTCTAAAGAGTTTTGACAAATTATAAATTTATTACTTTTCCCAAACTCTACTATTTGAAGATTTTTATCAATAAAAATTGGTTTAGTGTTGTAAAACTGTTTTAATTTTGAAAAATCTAACTCTTTGTGTTCTGTATCTTCTTTGTTTAGGTATAAAAATATATTTAAAAAATTATCTATATAAAGACTTGGTAGTTTTAATCTATAAAAATATCTATCTTTATATGAAAAAGTTGTTTCAAATAAAGAGTGTTCTATTAAATTTTTGATATTTTTTTTGTCTATTTCTTGCTCAAAGTTTTCATAGTTTGGATAAATATTTTTTAAAATCTCTATATCGTGGCAAAATATTGTATCATTTTCTTCAATATCATCTAAAAATTTAAATGTTTTTGAGATATTTTTTGAGATCAGAAAGTAGTCATTTGAGTTTCTATAGATTCTAAGTAAATCAAAAGTTGGTTTTGTGCAGTAAAAGGCTTTTAGATTTAGATTTAATAATCTATATCTAATAATCTTTTTCATAGCTAATTCTAAATCATCAACTTTTATATATGCAATATCTTCATCTTTAATTTTGAAATCACCTTCAAAAACTATTGCAAATGCACCATTTGAAATAGCAATATCTGCTTCATCTTCATTTCTTGTAAAAAATAGATCAGCTTCTATAACTTTTTTTGCATCAGCTTTAAAAGAGTAAATTGAAGATATTGCAGGAGAATTTAAAAGTTCTCCTGAGATAATATCTATTAAAGATGAGATTTTCACTTAGCTAATTTTTGTACCAGAAGTTTTTGGTTTTTCAGGTCTTAAAAGAGATAAACCATTTTCATCTTTAGCTGCAAGAAGCATTCCTTCACTCACAAGCCCCATTAATTTTGCTGGTTTTAAGTTTGCAACTACACAAGCTTGAGTTCCAATTAACTCTTCTGCACTATAAAACTCTTTAATTCCTGCAACTATTTGTCTTGGTCTATTTTCACCTAAATCAACTTTTAGTTTTAATAGTTTACTTGATTTTGGAACTTCTACTGCTTCAATTATTGTTCCAATTTTTATTGTAGTTTCAAAGAATTTATCAATAGTTATTAAGTTTGCACCATCAATATCAAGAGGTTCAAGCTCCTCTTTTGCTTCATATTTTGAAACATCTTTTTGAAGCACTGTAACATCTGAAACAGCAGGTTGTTCAAGTTTTAACTCTTCAATTCTTGGGAAAAGTTGTTCAACTTTTGTTACAGTAATATCTTCTCTTAATTCGCTATTTAGTATAAATTTATTGTAATTTTCAGTAGAAATTTCAAGGCTTAATGATTTTGCAATCTCTTTAATTTTATGTGGCATAACAGAGTCTAAAAGTAGGGCTGCAATACTCACAATATTTACAATTAGTGCAACAAGTGCCATAGCTTCGTCTGTTTTTCCATCTTTCATTAAATTCCAAGGCTCATAATCATTTATAGCTTTATTTCCAATAGTTAAAATTTTCCATATCTCTTCAAGATATTTGTTTATTTGCATATTGTAAATATAGTCTTCAAGAGTAGAAATTATGCTATTTATCTCTTCAAGCTCTTTTTTGTGGAATTTTTCAACATCTTTTGAACTTACTTTAAAGTCAAAATATTTTCCACTCATTCCAGAGATTCTATTTAATAAGTTTCCTAAATCATTTCCTAAATCTGAGTTTATTCTATCTATTAAAGCTTTTTGTGAAAAATCTCCATCTTGACCAAAAGGAACTTCTCTTAAAAGAAAATATCTAAATGCATCAAGACCATAAGCATCTGCTACTTCTTTCGGATTTACAACATTTCCTTTACTTTTACTCATTTTTTCGCCATCTCTAGTCCACCATCCATGAGCAGCAATGTGTTTTGGTAAAGGTAGATCTAAACTCATTAAAAATGCTGGCCAATAAATAGCGTGGAATCTTAAAATATCTTTTCCTACTAAATGAATATTTGCTGGCCAAAAATCCATATTTTCTTCATTTGTTCCATAACCTAATGCTGTTGTGTAGTTTAAAAGTGCATCAAGCCAAACATACATAACATGTTTTGGCTCATTCATCTCTTGTGGAAGTTTAACTCCCCAATCAAAAGAAGTTCTAGAAATTGATAAATCTTTTAATCCATTTTTTACAAAATTTACAATCTCATTTTTCTTAGCTCTTGGTAAAATACAATCTGGATTATCTTCATACCATTTTAGAAGTTTATCTTCATACTTTGAAAGTCTAAAAAAGTAGCTCTCCTCTTTTACAACAATTGTAGCTCTTGCACATTCAGGACAAAACTGCTCATCTACAAGTTGAGATTCTGGATAAAAAGTCTCACAAGGAACACAATAAAAACCTTCATACTCATCTTTATAGATATCACCTTTTTTATACATCTCTAAAAATGCTTTTTGAACACCAATTTTATGATCTTCATCTGTTGTTCTTATAAATTTATTATATGATATATCAAAATCATCCCATAAAGCTTTGAATTTTCCAGATATTTCATCTGCATACTCTTTTGGAGTTTTATTTCTAGCTTCTGCACTTTGAGCTATTTTTTGACCATGCTCATCTGTTCCTGTTAATAGATATGTGTTATGACCAACTAATCTTGAATATCTTGCTAACATATCAGCAATTATTGTTGTGTAAGCATGACCTATATGTGCTACATCATTTACATAATAAATTGGAGTTGTTATAAAAACATTTTTACAACTATCTTGTTTACAAATCTCTTGCATCTTCTACCTTTTTCTAAAATTCAAATCCACCGCCTGAGCCTTTATTCATAGACTCATAAACAGCAATAACATATTTTTTTCTTAAAACACACTCAAAAAACTCTACACAATCTTTGCAAGAGTTAAAACCACGACTATTTTGACAAGAGTTCAGCTCTTCTAAAGCAATATCAAGCTTTTTTTCCCACTCATCAATAACTTTTTCTTCAATATTTTCAGACATTTTTACTATAAACTTCTAAAACTCTATTTATCTCAACAATTGAGCCAAAAAAACAAGGAGTTGTATCGTGAATATGAGTAGTAGCTACTTCTAAAACTCTTTTTTGTCCGTCAATTGCACCACCACCAGCTTTTTCAAAAGTAAAGGCAAAAGGGAATACTTCAAAAAGTTGTCTTAATTTTCCTTTTGGTCTATCGCTTGTTCCTGGATATGAGAATAAGCCACCACCTTTTAAAAGTATTTGGTGTAAATCTGGAACCATTCCACCACTATATCTTAATCTATATCCATCATTAAAAATATCATCAATTAATTGTTTGTGATATGGTGCCCAACAGTTTTGAGTAGATCCAGGTGCATTTAAT
>CANRCH010000142.1 GCA_947629065.1 uncultured Aliarcobacter sp. | reverse complement strand
AAAGAGCTATAAGACTAAGCCTTAATATCAAATGCCCTTCCTCCATTTATATTACTAATTTCACCTACAAGCTCTTTATACATATTTTGAATTGGTAAAACTATACTTGCAAGTTTTTGATTTAAATCATAAAGTTCATTTATGTTTTTTTCTAAAGCATCAACTTTGTTTCTATAAATATTTACATCAACACCAGATTCAAGTTTTTTTATTAGCTCTTTATTTAATTCGGCTTTTAAAGATGTAATTTCATCAATTAATCTTTGTTTATCATCATTTCTTTTTAATAAATCATCATGTTTTGCTGTTTTTATGTCTTCAATATCTTTTATAATTGAACTTTTTAAACTATCAATTTTTGAACTCATTGTTGAAATAACATTTTCTATCATAGTTTTTCCTATCTATTATTTTTACTTAAAAACTCAAAAAGCATATCACTTATTCCCATTCCACCTGCTGAGTGATCAGAAACAGCTTGAATATACATACTTTTTATAATATCAGCACCAGCTTCTTCACCTGCAATATTTGTATTTCTTAAAGAAACATCCATAATTTGATTTATAAAAAATGCTTCAAACTGATTACTTACTTCTCTTAGTTTCTCTTCATCTTTTATTTTTTCTATATCTGTATCATATTTTTTTGTATTTAGAATATCTGTATTTATTAAATTGTTACTATTTATTTCCATTTTATAATCCTATTTGCATCATTTTTGCTTCATCAAGTCCAAGTCTTTTGATTCTAAGACCAAATTTACCTTCAACAATAACAGCTTCGCCTTCTCCAATTTTTACACCATTTACTAAAACTTCAAGTGGTTCATTTACCATCTGTTCAAGTTCAATAATTTCACCTATATCCCATTTTAAAATATCTTTTAAAAGAACAACTTTTGTTCCTAATCTAACACTTAATTTTAATTTAACACTTTGTAAAAGTTCAAGATTTTTTGGTAAAGTAACACTATTGTTTTGTACAGTTACGCTACTTGCAGCTGGTTTTGAAGAAGATGCAACTGGTGCTACAGCTTCAGGAGTTGATGTTTTTACATTTGTAATAGATGAAAAATATGGTGCAATACTTTCACTAAAAGATACAATTATAGGAAAAGAATCATCATCTAATTTTACATCAAATTCAAAACTTTTTTCAAAGATACCTTGAGTGCTTTTTTCTATTGAAGATTTTTCTAAATCAAATTTAATAGAACTAGCATCAGGAAATCCTTGTGCATTTACACTTGTACAAAAACTTCCACAAATATTTGAGATTATCTCATTTACAGCATCAAGTGTTTCATCATCTAAAGAAGTTTTTAAATCTCCCATTCCACCAAGCATCAGAAACTCATAGTTTGTGGCACTTTTTGTAGGAATAAGATACATTAATTTATGAGTATTTGATTTAAAATCAAACTTTATATCAACTTTAATAAACTCATCTTTTTCATATTTACTACTATCAAAAGCATCTATTCTAGAAACTGTACTTTTTTTTGATAGTAGCTGTTCAAGAGTATTACTTAGCTCTTTTTTTAGAATTTCTGTTAAATCTGATGCCAATTTTTAACCTTATGATTTATTGCTTTTTTCGAACTCTTCAAGTAAATATGCTTTTAATTTCATCATATCTTCTGTTGGATATTTTCTTTCAATATCACCTCTTGTAATTTTAACAAAAAAATCTTTTGATTTTTTGTTATATCCAAATTTTATATTATCTAATATAACCTCATTTTTATCAGCTGTTTCTTCAGCTAAAGACTTTTTATGCTCTTCGTCTTGATTTACTTTTATGCCACTATCAACATTTTTTACTTTTTGGCTATTCTCTATAACATTATCTCTTGCATTATCAATATTTGCTATTACACCTATTTGCATAAGTTCCTCCTAAAAGTAAGATTTTTTTCATTATAGCTAAAAAATATTAAAAAATTAAGAATTTTATAAAGATTCCATAAACTCATCAAAACCGACTAATTTAAAGTCAATTAGTGAGTCTTTATATGGTTCTTTTAAGAACTGTTTTGCACTAAAAATATTTAAATCTTGAATCAATTGAACAGCAGTTAAAAAATCTGCATCTTTATCATTTAGTAAAGATTTAATAAGTGAAATTTGAATTGAAGCATCATTATATCTTCCAGCTTCAAGCAAAGCTGCAACTATTAAATACATACTATATTTATCTTCAAGTTCATACTCTTTTTGTAAATATTCCAAAGTTTTAATAGTCTCATTTGGTAAGTTATAGTGTAAATCTCTAATAGCTTTTAATCTTAAATATGATGGCGATTTACTTCCAATTATTTTTAAATCTGCTTTATAAAAAATTCCTAATGATTTTAAAATATCTATATAGTATTTTGTTACAACCAAAGGACCTTCTAAAAAATAATTATTTAGTGTAAGTGGAATTGTATCTTGCATTCTTGCATAATACTCAAAATCACTCTCTTTATCTTTTCTTTGAACAAGTCTTATTAAGAGTGTAAATGGGTCTTTTATATACTCTTGTAAAAGTGGATGATTAATTAACTTTTTTTTCTCTTTCATAGCTTCTAAGAAATCTAAAGCTTGATAGAAGATTGTATTTTCAAAATTTTCTGGCTTATTTATAAAAGAGTACTCTTTGTTTAAAAATGCTCTATATATCTCTTTTCCAAAGTAAACATATAATCCGCTATTGCTTTTCATAGAGTTTTCTAAATAATCTTTATCCTTGATTCCTTTTCCAATAATATTTGCACTTACAAGATAAAGTGATAAATATAGTTTATTTCCAGGATTTAATTTATAAGCTTTTTCAAAATATGTAAAGGCATTGTGAAAGTCATCAATTTGTGCATAAGATAGTGCTAAATTGTAATATATATAAGATTTTGTATCTGTTTTTAAAATCTCTTTTAGTTTCTGAACTCTTATTATTGGGTCATCTTTTACTAAATCTAGGAATTTTGAATTATAATCAAGCATAGAATCAAGGCTTACAATATTTTCACTTTGATTATAGATAAATCCTTTTACACTATCATAAATAATCTCTTGTGAATCAGAAAAAACAAATGGTGCAAAATAAAACAAAAAATCATATTTTCTATGTTCATCAAACTCTAAAACACTAGATAAATACTCTTTTGATGTAAATTTATTTTGATTAAAATATAGTTCAAGTGGTAGCTCTAAATTTGCTTTAAAAGTAAGTCTTTTTTTATGAATTAAATCCAAAGTCTCTTTTAAATCATCAAGTTTATTTAGTTTTAAAAAGTTAAATGCTTCAATCCATAAAATTTTATCCAAAGTATTTGGATTTTGCGTTTCATCTTTTGCTTTATTTAGTTCAACAGCAGCTCTTTCATAATTTTTTATTTTGATATTTAAAAGTGCTTTTTTAAGTGCTACATTAAAATTAATTTGATTTAAAACTTCCAAAGAAGCTTCATAATCTTTTAAAATTACATAAGTATCTGCTAACATTCTTTTTGAGTGATTTGATATATTTTTATCTTTTCTTGCAACTCTTACAATAGTATCAAGATATTTATTATCTTTTGTAATTTTATATAGATAAAAACAAGCTGACATATAAGAGAAACTGTCTCTTTGTGCAATATTCTCATTTTCATAGATTTTATTTAAATATATTATTGCATTATCAATAGAGTTCATTTTATAATATGCAATTCCAATATTCAAAAAAGATGGGATTTGTAATATTTTTGAAGTTTTTAAAAAAAGTTCAATAGCTTTTTCATACTCATTTCTATTTAAATGTAACACAGCTTTATTAAACTCTACTTGCAAAGCTAAATTTTCGTGTGTTTTTTTAAGATTTTCAAATTTAAATAGAATCTCTGGTTGAGATTCTATAATATCATCTGAATAAGAGATATTTGTAAGCAATAAAAGTATTAAAAAAACTTTTTTAAAAAATTTCATATAAATGCCTAAACCATAACATTTACTTGAGCATAAAGCTCTTCATTTCTCTTTTCTAATTCATCAACTCTTGATTTTAAATTCATATTCTCTATACGAATAGCTTGTAAATCACTTCTAGCAACTTCAAGATTTCCTTGACTGTTTTTTAGTGTACTTGAACTTATTTTTACTTGTTTTTCATATCTATCAATAATAGTTTCAAGCCTTGACATATCTTCTTGAATAATATTTTTTTCTTCATTTACTTTTCTATATAAAGCCTTATAGATACTTGCTGTTGAAAAAAAGTATAGAAGTAAAACTCCTAAAACTGAAACTAATAAAAAATTATCCAAAACTATCCTCTTAAAATAAACAAAGAGGCAAAAAGCCTCTTTATTTTAATTATATTAATTATCTTATCTTTTTAAGTTAATTAAAGTGTTTAACAACTCATCTGAAGTTGTAATTGATTTTGCATTTGCCTCAAAAGCTCTTTGGAAAATCATAAGATTTACAAGGCTTTCACTTAAATCTGCATTTGAAAGCTCAAGTGCTTTTCCTCTTACATCTGCCATTTTATTGTTGTTTATATTATAAATTGGGTCACCTGATTCACTTGTTTTTGCAAAAAGGTTATTTCCTTGAGGCTCTAGACCTCTGTTGTT
>CANRCH010000141.1 GCA_947629065.1 uncultured Aliarcobacter sp. | reverse complement strand
AACAAAACCAACTGGTGAATCACAAAAACTAGCAGGTCTATTTGCTTGTGGTGAAGCTGCTTGTTGGGATATGCACGGATTTAACAGACTTGGTGGAAACTCAGTATCTGAAACTGTTGTTGCTGGTATGATTATTGGTAACTATTTTGCTGATTACTGTTTAGCAAATGATGTAACAATTCCAACTGCAACTGTTCAAAAATTCTTAGATGAGCAAGAAGCTTACCTTGATGAGATTTTAGCTTATGAAGGAACTGAAGATATTTTCAAAATCAAAAATAGAATGAAAGAACTAATGGATGAAAAAGTAGGAATCTTTAGAAGTGGTGAGCCATTAAAAGAGGCTGTTGAAGAGTTAAAAGAGCTTTTAGCAAAAACTAAAAAAATCAATGTTAAATCTAAAACAAAATCTGGAAACCCTGAACTTGAAGAAGCATATAGAGTACCAATGATGCTAAAAGTTGCACTTTGTGTAGCAAAAGGTGCTAGAGATAGAACAGAATCAAGAGGTGCACATTATAGAGAAGACTATTTACAAAGAGATGATAAAAACTGGTTAAATAGAACTTTAACTTCTTGGCCAAACAAAGATGCACTTGAGCCTGAAATCACTTATGAACCACTTGATATTATGAAAATGGAGATGCCTCCAGCGTTTAGAGGATATGGTGCAAAAGGAATGATTATCGAGCACGAGCAATCTGAAGTAAGACAAGCACAAGTTGATGAAATAAGAGAAAAAATGGAAGCAGAAGGAAAAGATAGACATCAAATTCAAGATGCTTTAATGCCATTTAGTTTACCAATGAACTATAAAGAGAAAAATGAAAGAGCGGGAGATAAATAATGAGTACTCAAAAAGGTAGAGAAATTACAATATCAGTTCTAAAGTTTAACCCAAGAAATAAGCTTTCTAAGCCACATTTTGTTGAATATAAACTAGAAGAGACTCCAGGTATGACTCTTTTTATTGCACTAAACCAAATTAGAGAAAACTATGACCCTGATTTATCTTTTGACTTTGTTTGTAGAGCTGGAATTTGTGGAAGTTGTGGAATGATGGTAAACGGAAAACCAGCACTTGGTTGTAGAACACTAATTGCAAACTATCCAAGTGGAAAACTTCAATTAATGCCAATGCCAGCATTTGAACTAATCAAAGATTTATCAGTAAATACTGGTAAATGGATGGATGCTATGAGTAAAAGAGTTGAATCTTGGGTTCACTCAAATGAAGAAGTTGATATTGCAAAAATGGAAGAGAGAATTGAGCCAAAAGTAGCAAATGATACATTTGAGCTTGATAGATGTATTGAGTGTGGAATTTGTGTTGCTTCTTGTGGAACAATGCTAATGAGACCAAACTTTGTAGGACCTGTTGGATTAAACAGAGTTGCAAGATTTGAAATTGACCCACATGATAACAGAACAGCTGAAGATTTCTATGAGTTAATTGGAGATGATGATGGTGTATTTGGATGTATGTCATTAATGGCTTGTGAAGATCACTGTCCAAAACACTTACCTCTTCAAAATAAGATTGCATACTTAAGAAGAAAATTAGTAGCACTTAGATAAAAATTTATGAGAGATTTTCTCTCATAAATATAAAAAATAGTAAAAGTTAAATATCATTAGTGATGTTTAACTTTTTTTATTTAGGAGAGAATATAAATGAGTTTGATAAATGACTATTTTTTACTATATCACGGAAAATCTTTTGAAAAATCACTTGATTTTGAAGAGCTTTCAAATACAATAAACAGTGATAAATTAACTATTTTTGCACTAATTTTAAGTGCAACTAGAAAAAACTTTGATAAATATATAAATCTTACATCTTTTAAAACTCTTTGCCAAAATTTAGAAGTAAAAAGCCCTGCAAATGAGATAGAATTAAATCACCTTCAAAACAATATTTTAAATATTATTGAAAACAATAAAACAAAAGAAAATTTAATAATATTAAATGACTCTTTTGCATATTTAAAAGATGAACATATTTTAAATGATGAACTTTTTACAAAACTATCTTCACTTTTTGATTATAAAGATCTGCAAACAAGTAGTGAAATAAGTGATTTGGAACTAAGAAAAATTGAAGAGAGAGCAAAATCATCATTTAAAGATTTAAAAGTTGAAATTGAAAATATTATTGATGATTTAAAAGATTTAATCACAAATGAAGAGCTTGAAAAAGAGATAAATAGCACAAAAGATTATATAAATAATCAAAAATTCTCAATTGGAATAACTGGTGTTATGAGTGCTGGAAAATCTACAATGCTAAATGCACTTATGGGAAGAGAGATTTTAGGAAGTGCTGTTGTTCCTGAAACTGCAAATCTTACAATTGTAAAACACAATCCAACAGAAAATGCAAAAGTATTTTACTGGAACGAAAAAGAGTGGCAAAAAATAGAGAACTCTGCAAAAGAGCTTGTAAGTATGAAAGAGTTTGTAAAAGAGACTCAAGATACTTTTAGAGATGAGTTAAAAAACTACATAAAACCAACATCAAGATTTGATGAAGTTGATATAAATGATTTAGCATCATATACATCTGCTGATAATAGTGGGAAAAAATGTAACCTTGTAAAATATGTAGAACTTGGGAGTAATCTTAAATTTTTAAGTGATGGAATAGAAATAGTTGATACACCTGGACTTGATGACCCTGTTATTCAAAGAGAAGAGATAACAAAAGAGTATATAAGCAAATGTGATATGATGCTTCACTTAATGAATGTTGCACAAAGTGCTACTTTAAAAGATGTTGAATTTATTATTGATGCTGTTTTATATCAAAATATCTCTAAACTTTTAGTAGTAATTACTAGAGCCGATACTGTATCTAAGAAAAATCTTGAAGAGGTTATAAACTACACAAAAACTTCTATTGAAAGACAACTAAAAGCACAAAACAAAGGTTCTCAACTAGATCATATTTTAAAATCTATTAAATTTGTAGCAATCTCTGGTTATATGGCACTACTTCATAGAACAGGAAGAGAAAAAGAGGCACTTGAAGCTGGATTTACTCTTGAAGATACAGGTATTTTAGAGATTGAAAATTATTTAACAGAGACTTTGTTTGGATCAAACTCACAAAAAGGTGAACTTGTAGTACAATCATCTAAAACTCAAATAAGTAGAACAATAGAAAAACAGATCTCATACAATAACTATGAATTAAAGCTTTTAAGCAAATCAAAAGATGAGTTAAAAATTGAGCTTGAAGAGTTTAACAAGAAAAAAGAGGCAAATAAAAGAGTATTATCTTCAATGACTGAAGATATAGTTTACTATAAAAATGATGCAAAATCTTATATAGATTCACTTGAAACATTTTTACAAAGTGAGCTGATTGAACTTCAAAATATTATAAAACAAAGAGTTATAAGTGATACAAGATACTCTTTTGAAAAAGAGAAAAGAAAACCAGAGAGTTCAAGAATTAAAGTAATTGTAGAAACTGCAATAAAAGATGGAATTATTGATGTAATTAGAGATTATAGATATAAATTTATAAAAAAATCTCAAACTATTGGAGAGCAATGCGAACAAAAATATCACGATTTAGGTTTTGCAATTGGACATAAAAATGATAATTTTGATGCAAGAGGTTTTTTCCAAGATGATTTTAAAAGTGGTTTTTTAACTTCAAATAATGAAGTTTTAGTAAATCAAATAATAAAAGCTGTTTCAAATGCAAAAGATAACAAATTAAACGAGCTTGAACTAGAGCTTGGAAACTCTTTAAAAGAGCAGTTTTCTTCAATCGAAGATGATATTAAATCAAAAGCAAAAGTTGTAAGTTCACTGCTAATAGAAAACTTCTTCAAAACTTTAAATGAACCACTAAAAGCTTATGAACAAAAATTAATAAATGAAGAAGCTGCAATCTCTTCAAAATTAGATAACTTTGAAACAGATGAGAAAACTAAAGCAGAAAAATCTATTGAGATTCATAAAAATATAAAAAGACTTGAAAATATCTTGAACTTAGCTAAAGGATTACACTAATGAGTGCAAATTTAAATATATTAAAAAGCTTTATAGCTGAATATAATGAACAAAATATTGTTCAAGAAATAGTATATGAAGGTGGTTTGGTTGGTGATATTAAAAAAACTATTGATAAACTTTTAGATGAAAAGTTTCAACCATCAGTTCAACTAAAAACTATTTTAAACAAGCAAATAAGACGAGCTAGATACCCAATGGAAGTTGCGATTACAGGGCAATTTAGTGCTGGAAAATCTACTTTTTTAAATGCCCTACTTTCAAGAAATGTGCTTCCAACAGGAATTACACCAGTTACATCAAAAGTAAACTTTATAAACTATGGAGATGAGTATAAATTAAAAATCACTTATCATTCAGGTGCAACAGAGTATGCACCAATTGAGTCAATATCTGATTTTACAGATCAAAGACAAGATGATATGAAAAATATAAAATACCTAACACTTTATGCACCAATGCCTATTTTAAAAGAGATCTCTTTTGTCGATACTCCAGGACTTAACTCTCAATCTCAAAGCGATACAGATATTACAAGAAGTATTTTAAAAGATGTTGGTGGAATTATTTGGCTAACACTTATTGATAATGCAGGAAAACA
>CANRCH010000140.1 GCA_947629065.1 uncultured Aliarcobacter sp. | reverse complement strand
TGTTGTGAGATACTTTTAGTTTAATATTAAAATAGAACTCACTTCCAAAGCCTTTATTACTTTTAACATCAATATCCCCATCCATTAAAGATATCAACTCTTTTGTAATAGATAATCCAAGCCCTGTTCCTGCAAATTTTCTAGTGTTTGAGTTATCTACTTGTGAAAATGCTTGAAAAAGTTTTGATAAATCTTCACTATTTATTCCAATTCCAGTATCTTTTATTTTGAAGTTTAGGTATATATCATCTTCTACAATCTTATCTAAATTAACACAGATTGTAATATCTCCAAACTCTGTAAATTTTATAGCATTTCCTACAAGATTATTTAAAATTTGAATAATTCTTAAAGAATCACCTATTAAATATTTTGGAATATTTACATCATAATCAATATGAATTTCAAGTTTTTTCTTGTGAATACTGTTTTCAAACATATCAGTTGTAGTTTTTAAAATATTTTCTAAAGAGAACTCTTCATTATTTAAAACAAGTTTTCTTGCTTCTATTTTTGAGTAGTCTAAAATATCGTTAATCACCCCAAGAAGTGCAGTTGATGAGTTGATTGATTTTTCAACATAATCTCTTTGAATATTAGTTAAGTTTGTATCTAAAAGTAGTGAATTAAGACCTATTATTCCATTTAGTGGAGTTCTTATTTCGTGGCTCATATTTGCTAAAAATTGGCTTTTTATCTCATTAATTTCTATTGCTTTTCTTTTTGCTTCATTAATTTCCGTTACATCAATAAAAGTTCCAATAAGCCCTGCTGGTTCTTGGTTTGCTTTTTTAAATCCAGAAACATAGTAAATAGTATCGTGAAGTTTTCCATCACAATATGGCATAAGCTGTTCTCTTTTTACAACAGTTGAAGTTTTTATTACCATCTCATCTTCTTCTTGATATATTTTTCTATCTTCTATAGATAGATACTCTAAATCAAGAACTCTTTTTCCTATAAGTTCATTTCTATTTGTAGAAAAAACTCTCTCATATTCACTATTAAATCCTAAAAATCTACTATTTTCATCTTTGTAAAAAATAGGTACAGGAATATTATCTATTAAGCTTTGCATAAAATGTATCTGTTCGTGAAGTTGGTTTTCAATATCTATTAAACGCTTATTTTCTTCTAAAACTCTTTTATACTCTTCAAGTTCTTCATCACTCAAATAGTTATTATTCATATCTTCCCTTACAATAAAGCTTATATATTATAGTATAATTATACTTATTGGAAAATTATTATTTATAAAATTACTACTTTGTTTCTTCCTGTTTGCTTTGCTTTATAAACAGCATCATCAGCTCTTTTTATTGTTTGTAGGATATTTTCATTTTCACGATATATTGCACCACCAAAAGATGAAGTTCTATGTCCCACTTTTGTAAATTTAAACTCTTCTACAATTTTTCTTAATTTTTCTAAGATATTTTCTAAATCTTCTTGATTTCTTATTTTTAAAATTAAAATAAACTCTTCTCCACCCCACCTAATTAAGAAATCATCAGCTCTTAAATTACTGCTTATAATAGTTACAAACTCTTGTAAAACGATATCCCCAACATCATGTCCAAAAGTATCATTTACATATTTAAAGTGGTCAATATCAAGCATTGCAAGTGCTAGTTTTGAGTTATTTGAATTATACTCTTTGATAAAATCTCTATAGTTTTTATCAAAAAACTCTCTATTGTAAGCATTTGTTAATTTATCTCTTAGAAGCTTATTTGCAAGATTTATATTTTTTGAAGCAGTTTGAGTAATATCTGTAAAAGAGATGATTTTTATACTCTCATCAAGAGAACTTATATTTATCGTAAAAATATGCTCGTTTTTATTTACATCATCCATTTTTACAAGTCTATCTAAGTCATCTTTCTCTTCTAACTCTTCTAACTCTTCTAACTCTTCAATCCAATAATCTCTATTTTTTATTTTACTTAAACAAAAGAAATCTTTATCTTCTTTAAAGAAATCACAAATACAACTATGTTTTTCTTTAAAATCTTCCAAGTTTTCATATCCAAAAAATGATAAAAATTTATCATTTGCAAACTCCATCTCTTTATTGTTTGTTAATATAATAATATTTTCTTGTAGATTTATAAGGTTTTTTTGTAGTTCGTAAGATTTTTGAAGTTTTTCTTCATTTGCTTTTGCTTCAGTTATATCTTTAATTATAGAAAATAGCACAGTTCCATCTTTTGTTTTTATTGGAGATGAGTTTACTTCTACAACTCTTATTTCACCATTTTTTAATTTATGCTTGAAGTGAAATATATTTTTATCCAAAGTTCTTGCTTTAGTCATCTCATCTTTTAAACTTATATTTATTTTAGATATATGTAAATTTTTAATCTCATCTAAAGTATAGCCATAAAAATCTAAAGCACTTTTGTTTGCATCAATAATATTACCACTTTTCGGATCTACTAAAATCATAATACTTGAGTGAATTCTAAACATATTTTCAAGTCTGGATTTAGATCTTTTAAGCTCTTTTATTAAAAATAGCTCCCTTTTGTGATGTTTATTTATATTAAAATAGAAAATAAAAGATAGCAGTATAAATAGGATAAAAAATATTAAAATAATTTTTAGATTACTTAAAAACAGAGATAGATATTTGTCGCTTGAAAGAGTTGAAAGTAGTATAAAAGGTGAATTTTCCAAACTTTTAGAACTAGCAATTATATTTTTATTATTATCTTTATACTCTAAAATATCTTTATTAAAATCAAGGCCATCTAGAAGTTTTTGATTTAAAATAATATTATTTGTAGATAGTTGTAAATTACGGTTATTTTTACTTAATAAAAAAAGATTTGTATTGCTTGTTTTATTTAAAGTATTTAAAGTTTGTAGAATTTTATTTTGATTTATTACAGCGGCTAAAACTCCAATTAATTCTCTATTTTCATCTCTTATTGTGTTAAATTGAATAAATGCTTTTCTATCTCCAACTTTGGTTATTAAAATATTTGAAAAGCCTTTATCTATAAGATTGTTATTTTTAACCTCTTGGAAATAATCTCTATCATTTACATCTATTTTGTTTGGAATATGATTAGAAGATGCTGTTACATAGCCATCTTGATTTATAAATATTATTTCATTTAAACTTTTATTATGTTTTAGAAATGATTTTAATCTATCTTCAATTATTGTTTTTTGTTTATTTGGATTTAAATCTTTAAATAAAGTGTTATCTTTTGGAATACTAATCAACATATTTTTTGCAATTTCAAGTAAGTTATCAATTTGTGCAAAATCATTTTCAAGTTTTTTTGAAACAATAGCTACAGTTTCACTCACTTTTGCTTCTGCTTTGTCTAAGGATTTTTTATACTCATAAAAAATTTGAAATAAAAATATAGTAAGTATAATTAGAGATAAAATAATAAGCCAAAACATTGTTAGTTTTTTATATTTCAAACTATTATTTAATTCCATAAAAGGTCCTACAAATAAAATCAAACCATTATAGTGTAAATATAATGTGAGTTATCTATATTTTAGAGATTAAAAAATTATTTTTCCCAGAATTTTTTACTTTATATAGATTTTCATCTGCTTCCATAAGGATTTTTAATTTTGGAATATCATTATTTGAATTATAATATGCTATTCCCATTGAAATAGTTAGATGAGAACTAATTTTAGAGTATTCATGAGTTATTTGTAGATTATTTATTGATTCCAAAATATTTTTTGCAATTTTTTCTAAACCTTGTTCATCTATATCTTGAATTAAAACTACAAACTCTTCTCCACCATAACGGGCAACTAAATCATTTGCTCTTTTTAAGCTATTTTGTAATGAATTTGCAACTTTTTTTAAAGCAACATCTCCTTGCCCGTGACCATAGTTGTCATTATATGGTTTGAAATAATCAATATCAATCATTATTAATGCAAAATTACTGCTATCTCTTCTTGATTTATTATAAATTCTTTCAAAACTCTCATCAAAAAATCTTCTATTTTTTATATTTGTAAGACCATCATACATTGAAAGTTGTTCAAGCAAATCAGTTTTTAATTTAAGATTTATTTGGTTTTTAATTCTTATTTTTACAATAGATTTAGAGTAGGGCTTAGTAATATAATCAATTGCACCAAGATTTAATCCATACTCCTCATCCTCTTCACTACTTTTTGCAGTTACGAAGATTATAGGAATATTTTTTGTTTTATCACTATTTTTTAGCTTCTTTAAAACTTCATATCCATTAATATCAGGCATCTCAATATCAAGAAGTATTAAATCAATATTATCTTGAGAGTGTACAATTTCTAGTGCTTTAGTTCCAGTTTTTGCTATTTTAATATTGTATTCATCTTTTAAAATATCAGATAAAATAATTAGATTTGTAGTCATATCAACAATTAAAATAGTTGGTTTTTGATTTAAGTCTTGCAAGATTTCCCCTTAGTAATTTAAGGATAAATATTATCGTTTAAAATATAAATAGTTGTTTAAAAAAAATTATTAATTTGTAGATTTGCTAGAAAAAGTAGGATTATCCTACTTTTTCTTCATTATTTGAAGTTTCTATATCTTTTTCTCTACTTAGTTTTGAGATTAAAACATAAAATAATGGAATAAATACAATAGCTATAAAT
>CANRCH010000139.1 GCA_947629065.1 uncultured Aliarcobacter sp. | reverse complement strand
GCTTCAAACTTTATATTTAAAGAGTTTAAATCTTTTTTTAAAAACTCAAAACTATTTTTAACTCCACTTTCAAACTCATCCAAAAATCTATTTGCAAACTCTTTTCTAAAGTAGTTTCTTCTATATTTTGTATCAAAATTTGAACTATCAATAAAATATTTTAAAGAGTTTTTATCCAAATACTCTTGTAACTTTTTTTTAGAAATATTTAAAAGTGGTCTATAAATTTGGTAAGCATCTTTCTCTTCAAACTCTCTCATTCCTAAAAGCTCAAGAAGCCCTGCTCCTTTTGATAGTTGCATAAAAAACCACTCTAACTTATCATTTAGTTGGTGTGCAGTTATTAAAACTTCATAAGAATTTTCTTTTATAATCTCTTTAAAAAACTCATATCTTATATCTCTTGCAACTTTTTCGAAGTTTGAACTATTTTTTAAATCTAGCTCTTTTACAAATATTTTTTTATTGTGTTTTTTTGCTAAATTTATAGCAAACTCTAGCTCTTCTTTTGACTCTAATCTTGCATTATAATTTACAATTATTAAATCAAAATCAATATTTGCATCTTTTAAAAGATAAAAAAGTGCCATACTATCAACTCCACCTGAAAAGGCAAGTAGATTTTTTCTCTTTTCTATCTTTTGAAAATCTAGTTTCATTATAGTTTTCGCAAAATCTTTGCAAGTAATTTATCACCAGCTAGTTCTGTTGCTTCTACTTCATAAATCTCACCAAAAACAATATCAATTTCATCTTCATTATCATTTATATAAATCTCACCATCAATCTCTGGTGCCCAAATAGTTTTTCTAGCACTAAGCAAATATTCGTGTTCGTTACTTTTTCCATCAATATAAACTTCAAAAACTTTTCCAATATCATTTTCTAAAGATTGCTGAGTTGTTTCAAAAATTATTTCACCTAAAATCTCAGCTCTTTCATCTATTAACTCTTGCTCAATTTTATCATCTCTAGTTTCGGCAACTGTTCCTTCTTCATCTGAATAAGAAAAAACATTTGCCCTATCAAATCCAAACTCTTCAACAAAAGAGCAAAGTTCTTCAAAATCATCTTCATTTTCCCCTGGATGACCTGCTATAAAAGTAGTTCTTACAAAAGAGTTTGGAACATTTTTCATATAAAACATAAGCTCTTTTAGTTTTTCAGCTCCTTTTCCTCTTTTCATAATTTTTAGCATATTTTGTGAAATATGTTGAAGTGGCATATCAAAATAGTTTACAAAAACTTTAGATTTTGCAATTTTATCTATTAAATTTGTAGTTGTTGTGCTTGGATATAGATATAAAATTCTAGCTGTTTTTACACCATCTATTTTTTCAATTTCGCTTATTAGTTGCTCTAATCCATCATTTTGCCCTAAATCTCTCAAATATGAAGATGAATCTTGAGATACAAAAGAGAAATCTTTATAACCTTTTTTTACAAGTAAACTTACCTCTTTTACAAGTGAAGCCAATGTTCTTGAGTGCAGTTTTCCTTTAAATGATGGAATTGCACAAAATGAACAAACCTGATTACAGCCCTCACTTAATTTTACATAAGCATGGTAGTTTGAACCTGTTATTACTCTTTCATTTTCATCACTTGCTAAAAACACTTCATTTGAAAAATTACTTCGTTTTTCATTTACAAGTTTATCGATTTTATCATAATCCCCAACACCTGTAAAAATATCAATCTCACTTAACTCTTTTTGTAAATCATCTTTATATCTTTCACTCAAACACCCAGCCATAACCAATACTGAATCTTTTTTTCTTTCACTATGCAAAGTCAAAGTTGTGTTAATACTCTCCTCTTTTGCACTATCAATAAATCCACATGTATTTACAATAATTAAATCAGCTTGTGTTTCATCATCTGTTAGCTCATAATCTCTAAGTCTTCCCAACATTACTTCACTATCAACTAAGTTTTTTGTACAGCCAAGGCTTACCATATGTAGCTTTTTTTTAGGTTTTGCTTCACTAAATTTCATCTTTTTTCCATAATCTTATTTTAAATTTTTCGCGATTTTATCATATCTTGACATTTATACAAATTAATAAGGCAAAAAATTGTATGATAATTTCCAAAATTAGATAAAGGATAAAAATGTTTAAAATTTTTAAAGCAAAAACTGTTCTGTTTGCACTTGTTTCAAGTCTGCTTTTCAGTGCTTGTAATACAAAAAATATAGAGGAAAAAAATATTATGGAAAAAGTAGTTTTAGAAAATAATAAATTTCAAGCTCTTGAATTAAATAATATTACTGTAAAAAATGGTGAAAAAGTAGCATTTATTAGTTTTGAAAGTGATTCTAAAATGTACGGAAATTTAGGTTGTAACAATTTTTTTGGAAGCTATAAAGTAAATAAAAATGAATTAACTCTTGGTCAAGTTGGAAGCACTATGATGATGTGTCAAAATATGGATACTGAAAGGAATTTTTTAGATGTTTTACAAAATACAAAAACTTATAAACTAGAAAATAATATTTTAGAACTATATAATCAAAATGGCGAAAATATAGCAAGGTTTAGAAAAGAGTAAAACTCTTTTCTAATTAGATTACATCCAAATATTATCAAGCAACCTTGTATTTCCAAATCGTACAACAACCAAAATAATCGTATTTTGTGGCTGTATTACATCAATTTCATAAAAACTATTATCTACAACTTTTACATACTCAACATCAAGTCCAGCTAAAACTTCATATATTTTATTTTTTACAACGGCTGCACTTCTTTCACCTTTTGAGATTAAATTTCCAGCCATATAGATTGATTTCGAGATTTTAAGGGCTTCAACTCTTTGCTCTTTTGTTAAATATACATTTCTACTACTCATAGCTAAGCCATCATTTTCTCTTATTATTGGGCAAGGAATAATATTTATTGGTAAAAATAGGTTTTTTACCATCTGCATAATTAGGCTTAATTGTTGTGCATCTTTTTTCCCAAAATAAGCATTTGTTGGTTGAGTTAGATTAAATAGTTTAAGTACCACTTGCAAAACTCCATCAAAGTGTCCTGGTCTTGTAAATCCTTCAAGAACATAGCTATTTTGTGGAGCTTTGATTAAAACTTCACTCTTTTCATACATTGTAGAAATTTCTGGCATAAAAAGAAAATCAACCTTGCACATTTGGCATATTTTTATATCAGCTTCCTCTTTTCGTGGATAGGTGCTTAAATCTTCGCCTTTTAAAAACTGTGTAGGATTTACAAAAATAGATACTATTACAAAATCATTGTTTGCTCTAGCCTCTTTTATTAAACTTATATGTCCATCGTGTAAAGCCCCCATAGTTGGTACAAAACCAACAGTTCCATTTAAACTTTTTCTAATATTTTGTAGCTCTTCTACTGTTTTTATAACTTGCAAGTTTTTTCCTTATTTAAAATTTATTTTTAATCATTTTTCATTGTAGTTTGGATTTAGTTTAAGTAGCACTAAATCAGCTATCATATTTCCAAGAAGTGTTAAAAATGCCCCAATAATCAGTATTCCCATAATCACTGGGTAATCGTGGCTTAAAGCACTTTGATAAAATAGTAATCCCATTCCATCTATTGAAAATATAGTTTCAAGTATCACAGATCCACCAATTACTCCAGGAAGTGAAAGCCCCAAAAGTGTAATAACTGGTGGATACAAATTTGGCAAAATATAGTATCTTAAAATCGTTTTTTGACTAAGTCCTCTAGCTTTTGCAAAGAAAATATAATCACTTTTTAATATTTCCAAAGTCAAAGCTCTAATATATAAAATCAAACTTCCAATTCCACCAAAAACTATTATAAATATAGGCAATGCTAAGTGCCACGCAAAATCTAAATAATATTCAAAACTTCCATCATTTTTTACAGAGTGAAGTCCTGCTATTGGAAAAAGTTCAAACTTAATAGAAAAAACTAAAACCAAAATAAGGGCTAGATAAAATGATGGCATTGAAAAGCTTAAAAGTGAAAGTTGTTTTGTAAATCTATCAAAAAAACCGTTTTGACTCATGGCTGCTTTTATTCCAAAATATAGTGAGATAATAAAAATCAAAAACATAGAGATAATATTTATTGTTAAAGTTACATTTATACGGCTTAAAATCTCATCTTTTACCTTTACTCCACTTGCAAAAGATATTCCAAAATCAAGATTTAATATTGAAATTATCCACGAAAAGAACTGAATATATAAAGGTTTATCAAGCCCATAAATTGCTTTTAACTCCTCTATTGCTTCAGGAGTGATATTTGGATTTAGCTCTCCACTTGCAAAAAATGAGTTTGGTGCAGCATTTATAGCAATAAAAGAGATAAGGCTAATAATAAATAGCATAACAATTAAGTATAATAATTTTTTAAAAAATAGCTTCATAAGATAAATTATACAAAAGATAGGTTTAAATGATAGGAATAGATATAGTAAGCATCGATAGAGTAACAAAACTTTATGAAAAATTTGGTGATAAGTTTTATGATAGATTTTTAAGTGAAGATGAAAAAGTATTTATAAAATCTACTCAAAATGCATCTGGATTTTGGGCAGCAAAAGAGGCTGCTAGTAAAGCAATAGGAACTGGAATTGGTGAGATTTGCTCATTTTATGATATTAAAATAAAAAAAGACAAAAACAATGCTCCAAAAAT
>CANRCH010000138.1 GCA_947629065.1 uncultured Aliarcobacter sp. | reverse complement strand
TTAGATAGTTCATTAGTAAACTATATGTTTAGTGTTGATTCAACTATAAAATTAGGTGATACAAACAAATATCTACTTAAAAAAATAGCAAGTAAATATATTCCACAAACTATAATAAATAGAAGTAAAAAAGGTTTTAATTCACCTTTTAATGAGTGGCTTTTTCTTGAGTTTAATGATGAAATTCTAAATACAATACTATTTGTAAATAAAAATACAAATCTTTTTAAAGATGAATATCTAAAAACTATCTATAATTTAGCAAAACAAAACAAATTTAAACAGCATTTATATTTGTTATTTATTTTCTCTTTATGGTATAAAAAAGCCTATTTATCGTAGAATACAAAAAACATAAAAGAGAGAGATTTTTAATGAAAGTATTAATTCCTGTTGATTCAAAAGATAGATTTAAATCTATAATCTCTTCAATTGAAGAGAACAAATCTTGGGCTTTAGTTACACTTGATGGTGCAAAAATTTCTTCTGTAGATTTTTATGATAGATATGAAGAGATTTTTTGTTTAATAGAAAATATGGTTGTAATAAATAGTTTGGAGTTTGTTTGGCCTATGCAAGAAGAGGGAATAAAAGTTCTAATTGCTAACAATGAAAAAAGTATAGATGAGATTATTGAGTCATTTTTACTAAATAAACTTGAAAATTTTCCTATAAAATCTAGCTAATGTTTCACGGGAAACATTGGCTAAACTATTTTTATTTATCCCCAAAAATCTTTTAATTCATCACTTTTAATGTTTTCAATATTATTTTGTTTTTCTAGTTTTTCAATATCTTCTAAAGCTTTTTTGAACTCATCTTCACTTATTTTATCAAATTCATTAGATTCTTGATTATCATTTATTGATGGAATTTCTTCTTTTTTATCATCAACTATTTTTCTATTTCTTGATTTTAACTTTTCATACTCTTCAATAATCTCTTCATAAAAATCAAAATCCATCATAATAAAAGATGGTTTTCCATCTTTTAAAATTACAGCTTTTTTAATCTCCTTTGAGTTTAATTTATCAAATATATACTTATTTTTTCTAACTAAATCAGTAGCTGAAAACATCTCTTTTGAACTATATTGTAGAAGTGGCATTGTAGTCCTTTACGCAAAATTTTATGTATTATATCACATTTAAATCTAGTTTATCTGGAAAAGATCTTTTCTGCCCACTCTGTAATTGGACCTCTTAAAACTTTCTCAAGTTTTATTGCAAAGATATTTACAAAATCGTTCTTCTCTTTTGTAGCTTTTAAAAGTGTTGTTAAAGCATTTGTGTATTTATTTACATAGAAATTATCTATTTGTTTGTTTGAACCAAGAACTACAACTTTACATGTATTATCAACTCTTGATAAAACCATTTGCATTGTTTTATTTGACATATTTTGCGCTTCATCAATAATTATAAATGCGTTTGATAGTGTTCTTCCACGCATTTCTCCTACCCACATAGTTTCTATTGAGTAATTTAATATCATCTGTTCAACTCTAGCTTGAACTTCAACATCATCAAGTCCACTATAATTTTGTTCTGGTGCTTTTTTATTTCTTCTTTTTTTGTGTTCACTTCTTATTATATACTCTAAGCTATCCATTAAAGGATGATTATATATTCTAAACTTCTCCTCAAGTCCTGGAAGATACCCAACATCTTCACCTTTATCTACAGATTCAATTGAGTTTCTTATATAGATAATCTTTTGGAAATATTTCTGCCTTACAAGCTTTAAAGCACCACTTAAAGCTAAAAGAGTTTTTCCACTTCCAGCTTTAGCTTCAACTATTAATATATTAAAAAAGTGATTTATAATAGCACTTGAAAAGAATAGTTGCTCTTTATTTAAAGGAGTTATCACTTGATTTCTTACTTCATTTTCATCAAGTAACTTTATCTTATTGTTTTCAATAGTTGCTAAAAGAACTTGATCAGAGTGCCTAACTTTAAAGCAATATGAAAAATTTTCATCTTTATACTCTTTATCAAACTTGATTATCTCTTGATTATCAAGTGTTTCTAAATCCTCAAAATTTATCTCTATATCTTTAATAAATTCAAACTCTAAATTATCACTATCTTTTCCCTGAAGTGTTTGAGTATTTAAATCCATTGATATAGCTCTTGTTCTTGCCATAATATCCATTGAAACAAATATAATATTTTTATCATAATATCTATTTGCAAAACTAACAACCTCTAAAATTTTTCTATCATTTATGATATTTAAAGAGATATTTTTACTAGAAATTACATACTCATCTTTTGAAATAATATCAATAATACAAGGAATTGTATCTTCTATTTTTAATCTTATAATCTTGTGATTTTCTACAGAGTTTGTCTCAATAACTTTTGAGTTTTCCAAGATTCTAGCAAACTCTCTTGCTTGAAAATTTATCTCATCAAATCCACTTTTTTTACTATCAAGTTCATCTAAAACTGTTTCACTTAATATTATTAGATTTTTTCCATCATTACTTAATGTAAAGATATTTCTAGCATCCTCAAGAAGTATATTTGTATCTAACGCATAGTATTTATCAAAATTCAATTCTTAGCCTTTTTTGGTTTTAAAATCATATATGAAATAAATGCAAATAGTATAACTATAATTGCTGTAAACAGAATAGAGAATGTTTTTGTAATCACATAAGTTACAATCAAAATTGCCAAAAGTGTTGGCTGTTCATTGTACATTCTAAAGAATTTTCCATTTTTATTGCAACTGTCATTTGCTAAACTCTTTCTAAATTTTGTTAAAGATATTGCGAAAGCAATCATTAATACAAGTGCAACAAGCTTTGCAATCATCCAATCTTGGCTTAAAAGTGCTGGATTTAAAGCTAACATTGCAATTCCAGTAATAAGTGTCACTAGCATAGCAGGATGTCCTATATAAGCATCTATTTTAAGCTCTTGTATCTTTACAACTTCAACAAACTCTTTTTTATCAATATTCTCTACATGATATACAAAAAGTCTTGGAAGATAAAATAGCACCGCCATCCATGATAAAACTGCAATTATATGCAGACTTAATACCCAAGTGTAATATTCCATATTTTCTCCATTTATTATTTGATTCTATTTTAGTATAAAGTATTTTAAAAGATAACTTCCTTAACTATTTTAATAAAAGAATTTATTAAAGAAATTTTCATTTCTTTTAAATTCCCTTACTTTTCTTTTTACAAAAAAAAGTAACATGTAATCCTGCCTTGTGCAGGTAAAAGAAAATCGTTTGCTCGTTCCAAAATAGATAAAAATTGGAAACTGGACTTTAGTCCAGTCGTAGCAAATAGTTTTGGATGATAACTAACAGCAAAAAAATTGTTTTTATTTTATGCTAAATATATGTTGATATAAAGAGCTGAGATTAAAATCTCAGTTCCGAAACATTGCCGAATGGCAATACCATTGCTTTACAAGGGACACTTTACTTTTTTTGCCTGCACAAGGCAGGATTTCATGGATAAAGATTTTTGAAGTAAATTTCGTTAAGAAAATGTAACTGTTTGAACGAAGTGAGTTTTACATTTTTAGAAATTTATTGAAAAAATCCCTAAAAAAGTAACTCGTGTCTCGATTTTTTCACAGAGAGTGCAAAGCACAAGCATACTTTTTTAAAAAGTGTGAAAGAAAAGAAACTAGAAGGAATATAAGTTAATTTAAAACAAAAAACTTTTAATTTTCATTCTTAATTTTCCTAACCCATTCACTAAGAGTTTTTTCGTATCCTACATCTAAAGATTGATAAAGATTTAAATCCTCTTTTAAATACTCTTGCTCAACATATCCACCAAAATCATGTGGATAAAGATATCCTATATGTTGGCTGTTAAGATGTTTTGGAATAGGTAAAATCTTTCCACTTTTTATCTCATTTATAGCTTTATTTATAGCTTTATAACTACTATTTGATTTTGGACTTGATGCTAAATAAACAGCACATTGAGAAAGTATTATTCTAGCTTCTGGGTAACCTATTTTATTACAAGCTATCATTGTACTTGTTGCAAGATTTAAAGCATTTGGATTTGCATTTCCTATATCTTCACTAGCAAATATTACTAATCTTCTAGTAATAAAATCTACACTTTCACCACCTTCTATTAATCTTGCCATATAGTATAAAGCTGCATCAATATTTGAGCCTCTTAAAGACTTTATCATAGCACTTGCTAAATCATAGTGTGTAGAACTAGAACTAACTCCATCTCCAATAGCAGAATTTCTTAACTCTTTTAAAGTCTTTATATCAATCTCTTTATTGATTTTATACGCAAAGTTTAAAAGTGTAAGCATAGCTCTTGCGTCGCCAGAACTTGAGTTTATTAAATACTCTTTTGTAAGCAAATCAAGTTTTATATCAAAATCTATTAAAACTTTATCAAGTATCTTTAACATATCTTCAAAAGTAAAAGCTAAAAATTCATAACTGAATGACCTTGATCTTATTGCACTTGTAAGAGTAAAAAATGGATTTTCTGTACTAGCTCCAATAATTTTGGCACTATAATTTTCCATAATTGGCAATAATACTTCTTGTTGATTTTTTGATAATCTATGAACTTCATCTATAAAAATTAAAGGTTTAATAAAACTATCTTTATATCTATCAAATACCTTTCTTAAATCTTCTACTTTTATAGTTGTTGCATTAAA
>CANRCH010000137.1 GCA_947629065.1 uncultured Aliarcobacter sp. | reverse complement strand
CAAGATTCATGGTGATAAAACTCTATAATATTTTTTGCTACTTCTACCATTGATGTATCTTCATCAATTACAATCATCCCTCCTGTTCCTAAAGTTGAACCAATATCCCACATTGATTCATAATCTAATACTGCTTTTTCTACTTCATCTGCTGTTAAAATTGGGCATGATGTTCCACCTGGGATTATTGCTTTTAATTTTTTACCCTCAATCATTCCACCACCTAAAACATTTAGGAAGTCAATCATTTTGTTTCCATACTGCATCTCATAAACACCTGGATTTTTAACAGGTCCTGAAATTGCAAAAAGCATAGTTCCAGGTGATTTTGGCGTACCATATTTTGTATAACCCTCAGCTCCATTTTCTACAATATTTGGAACAGAAGAGATAGTTTCAACATTGTTTACAGTTGCTGGGTCATCAAAGAACCACTCACACTCTTTTCCATGAGGTTTTAGCCTTGGATGTCCTCTTTTTCCTTCAAGTGATTCAATAAGTGCAGATTTTTCTCCACATATATATGCCCCACCACCTCTATGAACTGTAATATCAACTCTAAAATCATATTTATCCATGATTTTATTTCCAATGATTTTTGCATCATAAGCTTCTTTTATAGCTTCATTTAATCTATCTATAAAAAATTTATATTCACCTCTTATATAAATATAAGCGTGGTTTGCTTTAATAGCCCAACAAGAACAGATGATTCCTTCTATTAAAATATGTGGGTCATATTGAAAAATTTGTCTATCTTTAAAAGTACCTGGTTCACTCTCATCTCCATTTACTATTAAATATCGTGGTCTTTCATCAACTGGTGGCATAAGCTCCCATTTTGGACCACAGGCAGCTCCACCTCCACCTTTTCCTCTAAGTCCCGATTTTGTAACTTCAGCAGTTACTTCATCCGGAGTCATCGTAAAAAGTTTATCTATTGAAGAGTATCTACCATTTTTTAGGGCAACTTCAAGTTTGTGTGAATTTGGGATATCAAAATTTTTACTTACTATTTTAGTTATCATTTTTACACTCCCAAATTATTTTTTCTAATTTCTCTTTTGTTAGTTTTCCATGATAAACATTGTTTAAAGCTATCATTGGTGCATCACCACAAGCACCTTGGCACTCAACTTCATTAAAAGTAAACATTCCATCTGCACTTGTTTGACCTGGTTCTAGTCCTAAAGTCTCTTTTATAAAAGCTTTAAGTTCTTTTGCACCCATTAGCATACAAGATACAGTTTTACATAGTTCGATATTATATTTTCCAATTGGCTTTTGGTTAAACATAGTATAAAAAGTAACTACTTCATAGACTTGCATTGGGCTTTTTCCTAATCTGTCTGCCACATAAATCATAGCTTCAGGGCTTACCCATCCCTCTTGCTCTTGAACCAACCAAAGTGCTGGTAACATACAAGAGTCAATTTTTGGATATCTTGATACATACTCTTGAAACTTCTCTTCATTTTGCGGTGTATATTTAAAACTGCTCATTATCTATCAAACTCCCCAGCAATAAAATTTAAACTAGCCATTGTGATAACAGCATCAGCTAACATTGTTCCTTCTACTATTTTAGAGTAAGCAGCAAGTGAGTAAAAACATGGTGGTCTACATTTAACTTTATATGGTCTTCCACTTCCATCACTAACAATAAAGAATCCTAATTCACCATTTGCAGCTTCACTAAAGCTATAATATTCACCTTTTGGAACTTTAATTCCCTCAAAAGTAAGTTTAAATTGGTTCATAAGCCCTTCAATATTTCCATAAACATCTTTTTTTAGTGGTAAAACAGCATTTGGTGCATATACATTTATTGCACCATCTGGCATATTTTTCATAGCTTGTCTAATAATTCTTATAGATTGAATAGACTCTTCAAATCTACACATCATTCTGTCATAAACATCTCCATGACTTCCAATAACTATATCAAAATCAAAGTTTTCATAACCATAATATGGTTTATCTTTTCTTAAATCGTGTGCTACTCCAGCTGCTCTTAAATTTGGTCCAGAAATTCCATTTGCAATTGCAAAATCAGGTTTTATAACTCCAACATCTTGAGTTCTATCTTGGAATATTCTATTTCTAGCAATTAAAGATAAAACATCATCAATAGCAATTTCGGCTGTTTTTAAAACATCTTCTAAATCTGTTTCAAAACCATCATATAGATCAAACTCTAAACCACCAATTCTTGTGTAAGAGTTTGTAAGTCTTGCACCTGTTAGTTTTGATAATAGATCATAAGCTTTATCTCTTGCTCCAAACAGATACCAAAGGCTAGTAAGTCCACCTAAATCAACCATATTTGCAGCATTACAAACAAAGTGGTCAATAATTCTACTTAACTCACCAATTACAACTCTAATCATTTTAGCTCGTGGAGTAATCTCAATTCCTAGCATCTCTTCAATAGCTTTTGACCAACCAATATTATTTAAAATTGCACTACAATAGTTTAATCTATCTGTATATGGAATTACTTGTGAATAGGTGTGGTGTTCACAGGCTTTTTCAAAACCTCTATGTAAATAACCAATCTCAGTAACACAAGCACTAATAGTTTCACCTTCCATTGCTAAAAAGTTTCTAATAGTTCCGTGAGAAGCTGGGTGAGAAGGACCTACGTTTAAAAGTAGTAGGTCATTAATCTCTTCATCACTATAGCCTTTTGATTTAAGAAGTGGAGTCATCTCATCCATTAAATCATCAGTTTGAGTAGATATTTGTCCTTTTGTAATAAGGTAATCTTTTCTTAAAGGGTGTCCTACGAACTCTTTGTGGTTTAGAACTCTTTTTAAATTTGGATGGTTTTTAAATATAACTCCATATTGATCAAAGGTTTCTCTTTCAGCCCAGTTTGCAGAAGAAAAAACATCATAAACACTATCAATTTCCAAAGTTTCATCGCTTACAAAAGCTTTTACCGTAGTCTCTTTTTTAAAGTTTGAACTTCTTAAAACATATACAACTGCAAATCTACTAGGAGTTGCATCTGGATGTTTTAGATAATCAATAGCAGTTAAATCTAGAAGTATTGTAAAATCTTCTTCATTTTTAAGTCTTATAAGAGTATCTCTTAAATCTTTTGAATCAACTAATAAATCACAATTAAGCATCTAAAAATCCTTTATACTCTTTTACTCTATCTTTAAGTATAGATTCATTTTGTGCTTTCTCTTGAATTCTCATAATTGCATCAAGAACAGCTTCAGGTCTTGGAGGACAACCAGCAACATATTCATCAACAGGAATAATTTGATCTATTCCTTGAACTGTTGCATAGTTATCATAAAATCCACCACTACAAGCACATGCACCCATAGAAATAACCCATTTTGGTTCACACATTTGTTCATATATTTTCTTTAAAATAGGTGCTTGTTTATATGAGATAGTTCCAGCAACTATTAGTAAATCGGCTTGTCTTGGTGAAAATCTTACAACTTCAGCACCAAATCTTGATACATCGTATCTTGAAGCTGCAACCGCCATAAACTCAATCCCACAGCAAGCTGTTCCAAAAGCCATTGGCCAAAGTGAATAAGATCTTCCCCAATTAACAGCAGCATCAAGTTTTGTAGTTAAGATGCTATCACCTAGTCCTGATTCAATTCCTAATCCCATGATAAAGCCTTTTTCTTATAGATATAGATTAATCCAGCAAATAATAATGCCATGAAGATGAACATTTTAACTAAACCTGCATATCCTAATTCAACTACATTCATAGCCCAAGGGAACATATAAAGTAGTTCAACATCAAATAGTAAAAAAGATATTGCTACAAGGTAGAATTTAATAGAAAATCTAATTTTTGTAGATCCAATAGGGTTTGTAACCCCACTTTCATAAACACTATTTTTTATAATAGAATTCTTGTTATTTGGTCCAATATATTTTGTAAGAATAAATACAGTAGCTAAAATAACTCCGATTGATACAAAAATAATGGATGCTAAGATTAAATCCAAAGACATATTTTACCCTTTTATGCATAAAGTAATAAACTAAGCTAGATTGTACACTAATTGTATCAAATAGTAAACCTCAAGGGCTTTTAATATCTTTTGCTAAATATAAAGTGAGAAGAATGGTAATACTTTTAAAGCTTTTAAAAGTAGAAAATTATCTGAAAATTATATAAAATTAACCCATATAATGATATAAGTAAATATAAAAATAAGATTTTTTGAGGTAAAAATGCAAAATGCTATTAAGAAACTAAAAGAGAATAATCTTTTAAAAATAATTGACGAAGAACTTGATATAAATTTAGAGATTCCACATATTGCTTATGTAGAGGTAAAAAAACCAGATTCAAAGGCAATTTTATTTACAAAACCAATAGATAAAAAAACTGGAAAAAAATTTGAAACACCTGTCTTAATGAATGTTTTTTGTAATGAAGAAGCAGTAAAACTTTTTATAGGTGATGGAGATAAAATTGCAAGTGAAATAGAGGGGCTTTTAAAACTAAAACCACCTGTTACATTTAGTGAAAAACTTTCAACTTTAGGCAAACTTTTTTCACTTAAAAATACAATTCCTAAAAAATTAAAGACAAAAGGTGCTTGTCAAGAAGTTATAAAACTAGGAAATGATGCAAAACTTGATGAGTTACCAGTGGTTACAACTTGGGAGCAAGATGGTGGTCCATTTATAACTATGGGGCAAGTTTATACTCAAAGTTTAAATGG
>CANRCH010000136.1 GCA_947629065.1 uncultured Aliarcobacter sp. | reverse complement strand
AAAATATTATCTCAAGAGTTCCCATTTAACTCCTTCTCTTTTAGTTGCCCACAAGCTGCACTAATATCTAGCCCTTTAGATTCTCTAATTGTACATATTACGCTTTTTGAGTTTAAAAAATCTTTGAACTTTATCATATCCTCTTCAAGTGGTCTTTTGTATGTTGTACCTGGATATGGGTTAAAGTAGATTAAATTTACTTTTGCTTGAATTCCATCAAGAAGTTTTACCAGTTTTTTAGCAGCTTCAAGGCTATCATTTTTATCTTTTATTACAAGATATTCAAACATAACTTTTTTTCTAGTATCTACTGGAAACTCTTTTACAGCTTCAATAATCGAAGCTATGTTATAAGCTTTGTTCATAGGAATTAGTTCACTTCTTAGTTCATCATCAACAGCATGAAGTGAAATTGCTAGTTGAATTTGTAAATCTTTTTCACCTAATTTTTTAATCTTACTTGCAATTCCAGATGTTGAAACTGTTTGTCTTCTTCTAGAGATTGCTAATCCATCAAGCTCTGAGAAAATTTCAACAGCTTTTACAAAATTATCAAAGTTATCAAGAGGTTCACCCATTCCCATATAAACGATATTTAAAGCTTTGTTTTCAGCTATATCATTATCTCTTTTTATATGTACAATTTGTGCTATATACTCTCCAACTGTAAGGTTTCGCACGAACCCACCCTTTGCCGTTAAGCAAAAGCTACATCCAACTTTACATCCAACTTGACTAGATATACAAACTGTAAACTTTTCACTTCTAACTATTTGTCCATCTTCATCTATTTTCTTATCTTTCATTAAAAGCAAAACGGCTTCAATAGTGTGATTATCTCTTAATTTAAAAAGATATTTTATACTTCCATCACTACTTTGCTCTTTTTTTACCTCTTTTAAAATATCTATTGAGTAATTCTCTTTTAAATCTTCAATCAACTCTTTTGGAAGATTTTTCATATCATCATAAGATGAGGCATACTTTTTATAAAGCCAGTTATAAACTTGCTTTGCTCTAAAAGATGGTTTTAACTTCTCTTTTAGCTCATCAAGTGTGAAATCATATATTGATGATTCATTAAATTTTGACACTATTTTCCTTTTTTATTATATTTTTCTCTATTAAATAGTTTGTTAGCTTTTCCATGGCTTTTTTATGGTTTTTTACAAAATCATTATGGGCGTTTTTATTTGTGTAGTTTGTAACTACAAAAATTCCAAATGCTGGAATTTCAAACTCTTTTGCTACGCTTAAAACTGAAAAAAACTCCATATTTTCTAAGTCAATACTATAATCTAAGTACTCTTTTGCCAAATCTTCATTTATAGTAATATAGTTTGAACTATTTACAACTATTTGGCTAGGCGTTAAAGTTGTATCAATTTTAACTGCATTATCAAGTGGAGTATATGCAAAATCTTGAAGAAATGATAGTTCTAAGTTACTTGAACTTTTTGACTCTACAATATCTAAAATATTGTGATTTCCATAGCTTCCAGCACTTCCAATAAAAAGTATAAATTCAGGCCTATTAAAAAGACAAGTTTTTGTAAGATTTATTGAACTCTCAATTAATCCAACACCTATACTTTTGGCAAAAGAAAAACTCTCACTTCTTCCAGCACATACTATCATTTACAATCCAGTACAAAATTTGTATTAATTGTGATGCTCTCTTCACTACTAATGGGTGCAACTTCTTTTGATACAAAACTTTTTACACTATCAAGTGCAGGTGCAGATGACATTACCATAGCTCTTGGGTAAGCAAAGTTTTCACTTATATTTATATGTTTAACTTCACATTTTTTTGATACTTTATTGTTTAAGCTTTTTGCGTAATCTTCAACCCAAATGATACTTTCTAATCTTAAATCATTTAAAGTTGAATCTCTTAAAATAGGGCTTACTTCCCAAGATAAGTTTGAAACTCTTAGTTCAATATCTTTTGAGTTTATGCTATCTTTTAAATCAGATAGATTTGTTAAAAAGTCATTTATTTTTGAAGCATCTTTTGATTTTATTGTAAATCTACTCTCTCCTAAATAACCTTTAAATATTGATTTGTTTTTTTCATAAACATATTTTGGAGATAGATTATAGTTTGCATTTTTTATCTCAACATCTTTTGTTTTTTTTAAAAAATCATTAAACTTTTCTATTTCACTGTTTACGCTTTTTTCATTATCTTTTTCTACACTAATATTTATATTTGAAACTAAACTATCTGCATTTACACTTTTTGAAAAACTTTTATTAAAATTTATTTCATAAGAGAATGCACAAACTCCTAAAAGTAGTGTAGTTGCTAAAATTTTCTTCATTCTATAATCTCACATTGATATTATTTTGTTTTAAATATCTTTTTAAATCCATAATATCAACCTCTTTAAAGTGAAAAATTGAAGCAGCCAAGGCAGCACTTGCCCCACAATCTAAAGCTTCTTTGAAGTGTTGCATATTACCTGCACCTCCACTTGCAATTACAGGAATATTTACAGCTTTTGCAATTTGTTCAGTAATCTCTAAATCGTATCCTTGTTTAACTCCATCTGCATCCATTGAAGTAAGTAAAATCTCTCCAGCACCTCTAGAAACCACCTCTTTTGCCCAAGAAATTGCATCAAGTCCTGTATCTTCTTGACCACCTTTTACAAAAACATTATATTGTCCATTTGCTAGTTTTTTAACATCAATTGCAACAACAATACATTGGCTTCCAAATCTTTTTGCACCATCGTCTATTAGGTTTGGAGTTTTAACAGCACTTGAATTTATAGAGATTTTATCACACCCAACATTTAGTAATTTATATATATCATCAAGAGTTCTAATTCCTCCACCAACAGTTAATGGAATAAAAACTTCTTTTGCCACATTTTTTACAATATCAACAATAGTTCCTCTATTTTCAACACTTGCACTAATATCTAAAAAAGTTAGTTCATCAGCACCTTCATCATTATATCTTTTTGCTATTTCAACAGGATCTCCAGCATCTTTTAGACCCACAAAATTTACACCTTTTACAACTCTTCCATTATTTACATCAAGACATGGGATTATTCTTTTTGTTAGATTATTCACTTAAAATTCCTTAATTTGAGTAAAAAATATTACCTAAATATAAGTTAAAAAAAGATATACTCATCTTTATATGGAAAAAGTAAAAGCAAAAAAAGAGTTTGGACAAAACTTCTTAAAAGATAGCACTGTATTAGACAAAATCATCCAATCGATGCCCCAAAACAGTAATCATATTGTAGAAATAGGGCCTGGCTTAGGTGATTTGACTAAAAATTTAGTCAAATACAAAGATGTAAGAGCTTATGAGGTTGATACTGATTTAATCGGTATTTTGAAAAATAAATTTGAAAAAGAGATAGAAGAGAATATATTTGAATTAATTCATAGTGATGTTCTTAAAATTTGGGAACAGCAAATCTCTTTATATAGTAGTAAATATGACATGATTGCAAACTTACCTTACTATATAGCAACAAATATTATTTTAAAAGCTTTTGAAGATACAAATTGTGAGCATATTATAGTAATGGTTCAAAAAGAGGTGGCAGAAAAGTTTACAGCAAATGTAAATGATAAAGAGTATTCATCTTTAGCAATAATAACAGAAAATATTTCTAAAGAGTCAAAAATACTTTTTGATGTACCGCCTGAATCTTTTGATCCAGTACCTAAAGTTGTATCTTCAATTTTATATATAAAAAAAGATTTAAATGCAAAAATAAATAAAGATTTTAATAAATTTCTTAAAGCCTGTTTTATACAGCCAAGAAAAAAACTATCAAAAAATCTTCAATCAATTTTAGCAAAAGAACAAATCTTAGATATTTTCAACTCTTTAGAGATAGATGAAAATATTAGACCTCATGAGCTTCATTCATCTTTGTATAGCCAAATGTATACAAAGGTAAAATATGGAAGAGATAATTGAAAACAAACAGACAACTGAATTTGTAAAAGAGAACACAAGACCAAATTCAAGACAAGATTATAGACAAAATAACAATAGACAAGAAAATAGTGCAGAAGGTGTAAAAGAAGCTTCTGCAGAAAATATGACTCAAGGTGATTTTACACAAAAAAGATTACCGTATAAAAAAAGAAAACCAAAACCAAAATATGCTGTAAAAGATGCAAACTGTTCAACAGAGGGTTGGACAAATGATCTTAAAAAATCTTACTTAGTAAATGAAAAAATCCACAAAGATAGATTAAACCCACACTATAAATTAGATTTAAATACAAATGCCAAAATTAGAATTACTCCACTTGGTGGATTAAATGAAATTGGTGGAAATATGATGGTTGTTGAAACTGAAAATGAAGCAATTATCGTAGATGTTGGTATGAGTTTCCCTGATGGTGAGATGCATGGAGTTGATATTTTAATTCCTGATTTTACATATCTACGAGAGATAAAAGAGAAAATCGTAGCAGTTATTATTACTCACGGGCACGAAGATCATATTGGTGCAATGCCATATCTTTATAAAGAGATGCAATTTCCTATTTATGGATCAGCACTTCCACTTGAAATGATTGGAAGTAAATTTGATGAGCATAAAATGAGAGAGCATAGAAATCTATTTAGAGCTATTGAAAAAAGAAAACCAATTAAAATAGGAAATGATTTTGAAATAGAGTGGATGCATATTACTCACTCAATTATAGATTCATCTGCAATTGCTATTAAAACAGCAGCTG
>CANRCH010000135.1 GCA_947629065.1 uncultured Aliarcobacter sp. | reverse complement strand
GTATCATCTTGTGCTATTACTTCTAGTGGATTATCAAGTTCATCTTCCACATTTTCATTTCCAGCTACAAAAGATGCCTCTCTTAAATCACTGTTAATATCAGTTGCATCTCCATCTCTATCAAAGAATTTTCCTCTAAATGCACCATCATCTGCAGCTTCTTCATTTCCTGCTTCAGTTTCATCTTGAGTCATATCAGCACTTGGACCTGCTGCTGTTTCGAAGTTGTCTATATTTTCATTTGTTGGATTATTCCATGTTCCAGTTTGATCAGCTTGTGCTAAAACTGTATCACTATTTTCAGAAAATAGTGTTGCTAAATCTGTGTTATTATCTATTACTAATTTTTCACCATTATCTAGCTCTAAATTTAGTTTAGATTTTCCCGTATTTGTTGTTGCACTTATAATTTGTGCATTTGAATCTAAAATCATACCTTTTTTTATTTCTACTACTTTTCCATCTACTTTTGCAAAAAATGTACCACTTTTTACAGATATCACTTTAATTGTACTCATTTTATTTCCTTTATTTTAGATTTATATATCAAAGATTGGGTTTTCAATCTTAACTACTAGTTTCTCATCTCCAGAAACTACAGTCCATACATCAAAATTCACACCATTAAGAAGCTCTGAATCTGATTTAGACCAACCCTCTTCAGTTTGAAATTCTATTCTGTCGTTGTTACTTTTGAAAAGTACTAAATCACTACTATCTTCAGACATATTCATGATTTCTTGAATACTTAGTTTTTTAATACCACTATCAAAAGCAAAATCTAAATTTCTGATTGTTAGTTCAGAAATCTTCGAAAAATCAACTTGAATTTCATCTGCTAATACTAGTTTTTCCATATTACTCCTTTCTTTAAAATAATTTTATGGCGTATTTTATCTAGTATCATTTATCATGTATAGTACCCCTAGGGGTACCATAAAGATTTATTTTGTTATTTTTTAGTATTTAATATGGTTATTTGTGGATTCTAAGTCTTTTTATTTATTATTTATAGGGGTACCATAGAGAAAAAGAAATTCAAAATTTGCATATTTTGATATAATTTAATAATATTTAAGTGTATATTTTATAGTAGAAACAAAAAAAGGGAAGCTAAAATTTAGCTTCCCTTTTAGTAAGTTTATTTTTTATTTAAATCTATTTTAAATAAGGTTTTAAAACTTCTGGAATAGTTATTGTTCCATCTTCATTTTGATAGTTTTCCATAATTGCAACAAGTGTTCTTCCTACAGCTAAACTTGAGCCATTTAAAGTGTGTGCTAAGATATTTTTCTTATCTTCTTTATATCTAATTTTTGCCCGTCTTGCTTGAAAATCTCTAGTGTTTGAGATACTTGAAATCTCTCTAAACTTATTTTGCCCTGGTAACCAAACTTCTAAATCTATTGTAACAGCAGCACTAAATCCTAAATCACCAGTACAAAGTTGTACTTTTTGGTGACAAAGTCCAAGAGATGTTAATAAATCACTAGCTGTTTGTACCATTTTTTGAAAAACCTCATCAGAATCTTCTTGTGCTGTAATAGCTACCATCTCAACTTTGTCAAACTGGTGTTGTCTTATAAATCCTCTTGTATCTCTTCCCGCACTTCCTGCTTCTTTTCTAAAACAAGGTGTGTAAGATGTAAGAAGAAGTGGAAACTCTGCTTTATCTAATATCTCATCATTATAAAGATTTGTAAGAGTTACTTCAGATGTAGGAATTAAATATAAATCTTCTCCCTCTATTTTAAATAAATCTTCTTCAAATTTTGGAAGTTGCCCAGTTCCCATAAGGGCATTTGAGTTTGCTATAAATGGCACATACCACTCTTCAAAACCTCTTGCACGATTGAAATCTAGCATATAGTTTATCAAAGCTCTTTCAAGTCTTGCACCCATTCCACTAAGGGCTGTAAACCTTGATTTTGCAAGTTTCACACCTCTTTCAAAATCTAGCCAACCATTATTTATATCCCAGTGCTCTTTTGGAGTGAAATTAAATTCTGGTTTTTTTCCAATCACTTCTAAAACGACATTTTCATCTTCATCTTCACCATAAGGCACACTAACATCTGGCATATTTGGAATAGCAAAAAGTTCTCCATTTAATTTCTCTTCAAGTGTATTTAACTCATCTTCTAGCTCTTGTTTTTTTGATTTTAAAGAGTTTATATCTTCTTGAAGTTTTGTAATATCAAGGTTCTCTTTTTTGTATCTTGGAAACTCTTTTGATAGAAGATTTTGTTTTGCTGTTACCTCTTCCATCTCTTGTCTTGTGTTTTTTGTCTTTAGTGATAACTCTTTTAAAGCATTTAAATCTTCGCTTGAAAGCCCTTTTCTTACAAGTGCTTTTGCTACACTTTCAAAATCTTTTTGTAGTAATTTTATATCAATCATACCGTCTTCTTTATTTAGTTTTTTGGAATTATATCAAAACTATTCTTGCCATTTTATTGTAGTTTGATTTTCTATTTTCTCTTAATTTGCAACTAAGTTGCATTTAACTATTATTCCACTTTGCAACTTAGTTGCATAACTAATCTACACAAAAGGAAATGTATTGAATTCATACAAAAAAAAATTAAGCTATAAGAGTATTTGTAAACTATCAGCACTTTTTATACCATATTTACTAAATGCCCAAACTTCAATGCTTGAAGAGATAAATATAATAGAGAAAAAAGAGTTAAATACAAACTCCATAGAGATTGATATGGAAAAAATAGAACAAAATCAAGCAAACTCTCTTACAGAGATGTTAAAAAACAACTCTTCAATAGAAATTGGTGGTGGTGCAAAAAATGCACAAAGGATATATTTAAGAGGTATTGAAAGCTCAAACCTAAATATTTCACTCGATGGAGCGAAACAAGGTAAAAATATGTTTCAACATAGAGCCAATGAAATGGGGATAAATCCTGATTTACTAAAAGTTGTAGATGTAAAAACCTCTCCTGATGCTTCAAAAGGTGGAGCATTAGGTGGAAGTATAGAGATGACTACAAAAGATGCTCAAGATTTTGCTAAAAATGGTAAAAACTATGGTACAGTTTTCAAAGCTGGATACAATACAAATGCTGAACAAAAACATGGAACTGCAACAGCATATTCAGTTTTCAATGACTATGTAGGAGCTTATTTAAGTGTAAGTGGAGTAAATAGCGAAGATTATGAAGATGGAGATAAGAATAAGGAGATAGGAAGTAACTCTCACGATAGAGATTATCTATTTAAAATCTCTATGTTAAATGCAAAAGATAATGACTTAAGATTAACTATAAATCATAATGAAAATAGTGGAAATACAAGATGGAGAGGTTCAGAATATAGACCACTTCCAAATGAGCTTGAAAAAATTGTATCATCTACAACAAATTACTCTTTAAACCACACTTATAACCCAAATAATTTGTTAAATTTAGAGACAAGCTTAAATCTAACAGATATAACACTTGAAAGAGAAGATGAAAATAGAAATATTGGATTAAAAGTACAAAATCATTTTGATTTTGATATTTCTTCAAGTGAAAATAGAGTTTCTATTGGAGCAGAACTTCAAAAAGAGCATGGGAAAGGTAGTTTCTATATAGCAGATTTAAAACCTGCAGATAAAAATATCACAAAATATAGTGATTTAGACTCTCAAAATATAGCACTATTTATCCAAAATAGAACACAAATTGGGGATTTAGGAATTGATTATGGTTTAAGATTTGATGATTATGAGTTTGAAACAGGTTTAGGAAAAGCAGATGATAATACAATTTCTCCAAATATTGGGCTTGATTATAAACTTAGCGAAAACTCTTTAATTTATGCAAACTATGGAAATGCTAGTAGAATGAGTGGAATTATCCCATTTACTTGGGCTTTAAATACAAAAATTGGTGAAACTTATAGCAATGATTTAAAATCTGAAAAATCAAAAAGATATGAAGCTGGATACAAATATGAGAAAAGAGATACTTTTCTTTCTGATGATTATTTAAGTTTTAATGCAAATATTTTTAAAACAGAGATTAAAGATTTTATAGTATCAAAAGATACAAATTGTGCTACTGGTACTTGTGGAAGTGGAGAAGGTGGATGGACTTTGCAAGATATGTACAATAGAGATGATAAGTTTGAGTCAGAAGGTTTTGAGTTAAAGCTATCTTATGCTTATGATATTTTTTCTACAAGTTTAGGTTATACAAAAATCGATACAAATAATAAAAGTAGCGATGTTGGAAATGTTGTAGGAATAAATGAAGACCAAAATATAAGAAGAGTTGGTGGATATGATAGTGAAAAATTTGTTTGGAATTTAGGATTCGAAGTAACAAAAGATTTAGCTATTAATTATACACTAAATGCAGTTGCAGGAACTGATGTTTTAGATAGTAATAATACTACAATAAGAAGAGCAGGATATACAACTCACGATGTTAGTATGCAGTATAAGATAACTTCTGATTGGACTTTGTTTTTAGCTGTTAATAACTTAACAAATAAACAGTATGCAAAAGCTACAACAATATCTACAAAAAATCAAGCTGATATTTATAGATATGAAATGGGAAGAGATTATAGATTTGCTGTAAAGTATGATTTTTAGGCTTAAATAAATAAGGAAATTTTTCCTTATTTACCACTCAAACTGAAAAGTTGTATGAACTATTTTAAATTTGCTTTTTAGATTATGATTAATATTTTCTAAAATCTCTTCATAGTTTTGTAAATCTTTTTTGTCTATTTTTAGATGTGCTGTTAAAAAATACATATCTTGTGTAATTTCCCAGATATGAATATCGTGTAAATCTAGCACTTCTTCATTTTCTTCTATATAGTTTTTTAC
>CANRCH010000134.1 GCA_947629065.1 uncultured Aliarcobacter sp. | reverse complement strand
TTTTACCCTCTTTTAATTCACCAATCACATAACCATCTGTATTTGCTAAAACATCATCTACATTTGCAGGATTTACTACAAGAATCATTCCTACACCCATATTAAATGTTCTATACATCTCTTCAAGTTCTACATGTTTACTCATAAACTCAAATATTGGAAGAACTTTTATTTTATTTCTATCTACAACAGCTGTTAAATTTTCAGGTAGTACTCTTGGAAGATTTTCAGTAATTCCACCACCTGTTATATGTGCAAGTGCGTTTATTTTTTCTTTATTTGCTTTGAACTCTTTTACATAAATTCTAGTTGGCTCTAAAAGTACATCTTTTAGTTTTTTCCCTTGGAAATCATCTTCTAAACTCATTCCTAATTTTTCTAAAAGCAGTTTTCGCACCAAGCTAAATCCATTTGAGTGAACTCCAGAACTTGGAAGTGCTATTAAAATATCACCTGAACTTACTTTTGAAACACGATCAAGCTCATCTTTTTCAGCAATTCCTACACAAAAACCAGCTAAATCAAAATCTCCTTCTTTATACATTCCTGGCATTTCAGCTGTTTCACCACCAATTAATGCACACTCACTTCTAATACAACCCTCAGCTATTCCTTTAACCACTTGCGTAGCTTCATCAACTTCTAGTTTTGCTGTTGCATAATAATCTAGGAAAAATAGTGGCTCTCCAAAGTTACAAAGTAAATCATTTGTACACATGGCAACTAAGTCAATTCCAACTGTATCAAACTTTTTTGCATCAATTGCTAGTTTTAATTTTGTTCCAACACCATCTGTTCCTGCTAAAATAACTGGTTTTTTATATCCAGCTGGAAGTTCAAAAGCACCTGCAAAAGATCCAATTCCACCTAAAACACCAGGTATTAATGTAGATTTTACATACGGTTTTATATTCTCTACAAAAGCATTTCCTGCATCAATATCAACTCCAGCATCTTTATAACTAACTGTTGCCATTTTTCACCTTTAAATTATTCATTTTAATATTTTTTACATTATATCTAATCATTTATAAATATTTTAAAACTCTTATTTTATGGACAATTGAAGATAAAATTTATCCTCTTTTTGATTTTTTGCTATTTTTTTGCTATACTTTTTTTTATGAATAATCAAAAATTTCAAAATGCAATTGCACTAACAGGTGGAATATCTACTGGTAAAAGTACAGTTTGTAACTTACTAAAACTACATGGCTTTTCTATTATAGATGCCGATAATATAGCACATAGACTACTAGATTTGAACTCAGATAAAATAGCAATTTTGTTTGGAAACGAGTATGTAGAAAATGGAAAAGTAATAAGAAAAGAGCTTGGTAAAATAATTTTTTCAAATGAAGAGAATAAACTAAAGCTTGAAGCCCTACTTCATCCTCTTATATATGAAGAGATAAAAAAAGAGGCTTTAAGACTTGAAGATTGTGGAAAACCTTACTTCATAGATATTCCACTATTTTTTGAAAAAATGTCATATCCAGTGAAAAGCACACTTGTTATTTATACTCCAAAAGATATTCAAGTACAAAGATTGATGCAAAGAGATAGTATAAATGAAAATGAGGCACTTTTAAAAATATCAAATCAAATGGATATTGAAAAGAAAAAAGAGTTAGCAGATAGATTTATTGATAACTCAAAAGATTTAAAACATCTACAAAATGAAATAGAAAAATATATAAAGGAAATTTTATGAAGAAATTTTTAATAATGCTATTTTTTATAGCCACCACAAATCTTGCGTTTGCAAATAGTATAAGCTCAAAAGAGCAGTTTTTAGAAAGAATTTATGAACTAATCGAAGATGAAAATACTCAAATACTAAAAGAGCGAGAATTTGCTCTAAATACAATAAAAAATAACTTTTTTGACCTATTAAATGATGAAGAACTTAGAAATAAACTAATTTACATAAAAGAGAAATATAAAATTGATAACCTTTACTCAACTGTTGAGTATGATAAAAAAATAAATGTAATTCCACCATCTTTGGCTCTTGCACAAGCTGCTGTTGAGAGTGCTTGGGGAAGAAGTAGATTTTATAAAGAAGCAAATAATATTTTTGGTCACTGGACTTACGATAGAAATAGCGGATTAATCCCAAAAAATAGAGATTTAGGAAAAAAACACTTAATTAAGATTTTTCCATCTTTAAGAGAGTCTGTTCAAGCTTATATGCTAAATTTAAATAGAAATAAAGCTTATAAAGAGTTTCAAGAGCAAAGATATATTGCAAATCTAAACTCTTTAAAAATAGATGGTTTAGAACTATCTAAAACTATGAATAACTATTCAGGAATTGCACAAAAATATCTAAATATATTGGAGAGTGTAATTTTATCAAATAGCCTTGAAGAGTTTGATAATAGATTTTTCTCTATCTCTAGTAATGACGAAACTCAAAAAGAACTTCTTTTAGTTACAACTTTATAGAATTTTTTCTATAAAGTTATTCCAATAATCCCAAAAATTTTTCTTTTGTTATAATTACTTAATTGATTTTAAGGAAAATATTATGAAAGCTTTTGTTGTAGAAAAAATTGGCGATAAATTCACTTCCTCTATAAAAGATGTTTTAAAACCAAAAATTATTAAAAATGAACTTCTTATAAAAGTAGAATACTCAAGCTTAAATTACAAAGATGCTTTAAGCTCTATTGGTCATGCTGGTGTTTCTAGAAATTTTCCACATATAACAGGTATTGATTTAGCTGGAATTATTGAAGAGTCAAAATCGCCATTTTTTAAAAAAGGTGAAAAAGTTGTAGTAACTGGTTATGATTTAGGAATGAATACAGATGGTGGGCATTCAGAGTTTTGTAAAGTTCCAGCTTCTTGGGCTATAAAAATACCAAATTCACTAAATTCAAAAGAGATTATGACTTATGGAACAGCTGGTTTAACAGCAGCACTTAGTGTAAATGAACTATTAAAAAATGGTTTAACTGAGCATTCAAAAGTGCTTATTAGTGGATCAACAGGTGGTGTTGGATCTTTATGTGTGGGAATTTTAAATAGATTAAATATGAATGTAACTGCAATTACTACAAAAATAGAGAAAAAAGAGTTTTTACACTCTATTGGTGCAAGTGAAGTTATTAGCCTTGAAGATTTTATGCAAAATAGTAGTAAAGCTATGCTAAAAGAGGAGTTTGATGCTTTTATTGATAGTGTAGGTGGTGATGTTTTAGCTCAAGGACTTAAAAAACTAAAATATGATGGAGTTGCTACTTGTTGTGGTTTAACAGCATCTGCTGATCTGAATACAAATGTGTATCCATTTATTTTAAGAGGTGTTAGATTAATTGGAATTGATAGTGTTGAGTGTAAATTAGAAAAAAAAGAGGCTGCCTGGCAAAAACTTGGAAGCAGTTTTAAATTAGATTGTCTAAATGAGATTGCAAATGAGATAAGCTTTGATGATATGCAAAAAGTTTATAAAGAGCTTTTAGATGGAAAAGCTGTTGGAAGATATGTAGTTAAAATCTCTTAACTACATCTTGTGTTATTTCACTATCTAAAGATTCAGGATTTGGTTCATCTATTTCTATTTGCAAGGGTGCTATTTTTATATCATTTTTTATAGGAAGTTTTATACTTAAAAGAATTGATTCTAAAAGTGATTTATAATTTTCATCTATTAAATCACCTTTTAAATAAAACTCTGCATTTTTAAAAGATAGTTTTACACTATCATCAAACATATCTTTCATTTTTTCAATAAGTGGTTTTATCTCTTCAAATGTCTGAAAATCAGTAATTATTCCATCTTTGAAAGAGATATTATCACTTTTATCTATTTTTAAAAAGTCCGTTATTTTATCTAGCTCTTTTTCATCTTTAAATAATCCAGATATCTTTATACTATTTTTATCTTTTGTTATCTTAAAAAATAGATTCTGGGTTTTAATATCTTTTCTTACAAATATTGATTTTGTTTGATTATAAATCTTTGAAAAGATATCTTTTCTATCCATATTATCTGCATAATCAAATTGATATACTGTAATAATATTTAAAACTAAAAAAGCAAACAGTAACACAAAGATTTTTTTAAACATTTTAAGTCTTAGAAATCATCAAAATCTATGCTACCTTTTGAGTAGTTTACAACATTTCCTTCAAAAAAGTTTGTTCTTTGGTCATTAAAACTTGCATATCCATCAACCCATGGAATTGGATGTTTTGCATTGTATTCAGGTTTATATCCAACAGCTTCAAGTCTTCTATCTGCTAGATATTCAATATATTGTCTAATAATATTGTCTGTAAATCCTAAAATTTGACCTTGAGTAATATATGCACCCCAAGAAGCTTCTAAATCAACAGCTTTTCTAAACATCGCTCTTACTTTTACTTCTAATTGTGGAGTAAATAGTTCGGGTCTTTCTTTTCTTGTACTATTTATCATATTTTGAAATAGTATTAAGTGTGTAACTTCATCTCTTTGAATAAATCTAATCATCTGAGAACTTCCTAGCATTTTTCCACTTTTTCCAAGTGCATAAATAGCTGCAAATCCTGCATAAAAATAGATCCCTTCTAAAATTTGGTTTGCAAACATAGCAAGTACCAGTTTTTCATCTGTTAATTCACCATTTGCTAAGTCTTCATAAACAGTTGCTATATATGTATTTTTCTCTTTTAATTTAGGATCTGTTTTCCACATATCATAGATTAAATCTGTATTATCTGAAATTGATTCAACCATAACTGCATAAGATTTACTATGATTTGCCTCTTCATAAGATTGTCGGCTTAAACATGCATTTATTTCAGGTGCAGTTACATATGGATTTACATTATCCATAATATTATTTGTTTGCAAAC
>CANRCH010000133.1 GCA_947629065.1 uncultured Aliarcobacter sp. | reverse complement strand
ACATTTAAAAATATCAAAACAAAAAAAGATATTAGATTTGAAGAGTCAAAATCTCTTTTAGGTACAAAAATTGAGAAGTTTGAGTATGAGTCATTTTGGATTGATAGCGATGCTGTTTACAAAGCTCTATTTTATGATGATCAAACAGTAGATAAAATGTTTAAAAGATCTATAAAAATGCTAAAAAATGTAGAACTTGATAGTGATGAAGCATTTAGAGATGTTTTTAGATTGATTAAAAATGACATTTCGCACTGGCAAGAACCTTATGAACTAATCAAAAAAAATAGAGAAATATCTTCAGATGCAGAGTTTTCAAATACAAGACACTTCGCAGCAAAAGTATATGAAAATATTTTAAAAGCTTTCCATAAAGCAATTTTAGAAAATATCTCAGCACTTAGAAAGAAATTTGCATACTTTAATGGTGCTTTATCTTACTCATATATTCAAACAACTCAAGCAACAATTGCACACTTTGAACAACAAATAAGTGAAAGTGAAGAGCTATACAAAAAAGAGCCAAGTAGGTTTTCAATATCTCATCCAAGAGAAGATGAAATTTTTGCAAAACTAAAAGCAAACTTTGGATTTGAAAAAATTGAAGATTTTCTAACTTCAAAAAGAAACTATCTATATAAAATTATCCAATACTCAAAAAAACAGTATTTAGAGATAAATGAAGATAGAATTGCCTTTGTAAAAGCAAAAAAAGAAGAGTACTTACAAAAAATAGATGACTTACAAAAAATAAAAGAGGAAGTTTAAGAACTTCCTTTTAATCCACTATTTGATAAAATAGAACCTTTTAAAATATATTTATGGATAAAAATAATGAACAATATAGAAGCAATTGATAAAGAGTATGTACTTCATACTTATGCTAGAAATTATGTAAATTTCAAAAAAGGTCTGAATGCAACACTATATGATGATGCAAACAAAGATTATATTGATTTTACTTCAGGAATTGGAGTAACAAGTGTTGGACACGGAAATGAAAGAGTTGCAAAAAGAATTTTTGAACAAGCTTCAAACTTACTTCACACTTCAAATCTTTATGCAATAGAACCACAAGCACTTTTAGCAAAAAAGATAAACGAATTAAGCGGATATGATATTAGAACTTTTTTTGCAAATAGTGGAGCTGAAGCAAATGAAGGAGCTATAAAAATAGCTAGAACTTACGGAAAAACAAAGTTTGAGAAGAAAAGATTTAAAATCATAACTTTAGAGAACTCATTTCATGGAAGAACAATAACAACGGTAAAAGCAACAGGACAAAGCTCTTTTCATCAAGATAAATTTGCACCATATCCAGATGGTTTTTCATTTAATGCAATAGATGATGTTTACAATGCAATAGATGATGAAACAGTAGCAGTTATGATTGAACTTGTTCAAGGTGAAGGTGGAGTTTTTCCATTTCCAAAAGATAAAATCCAAGAACTTGCAAAGTTTTTAAAACAAAATGATATTTTATTAATTGTAGATGAAGTTCAAACAGGAGTTTTTAGAACTGGTGAGTTTTTGGCTTCAAATTTATATGAGATTGAACCTGATATTATAACTTTAGCAAAAGGGCTTGGTGGTGGAGTTCCTATTGGTGCAGTTCTTACAAAGCATAAAGATATTTGGGGTGCTGGAGATCATGGAAGTACATTTGGTGGAAACTATCTTGTAACTGCAACAGGGCTTGAAGTTTTAGATATTTTAGAAGAGTTAAAAAATAGTGGAACTTTAGATGAAACTGTTATTTATTTCTCAAAAAAACTAGATGAGATTTTTGAGGCAAACAAAGATATATTTTTATCTCATGTTGGTCTTGGACTTATGAGAGGTTTAAGAGTAAAAGATGCTGATACTTTAGGTAAATTAATACAAGCTTCATTTGAACAAGGTTTAATGGTGCTAAAATCTGGAAATAATACTTTGAGATTTTTACCAGCATTAACTATCTCAAAATCTGAAATTGATCTTGGATTTAGCAGACTTCAAAAAGCTATTGACAGCATAAAGTAAAAATAAAATAAGAATAAAGTAAAGCAAAAAAGCTTTACTTTATAAGTGCAGAAATCGCTTTGAAGTTTGGATTTTTCGCATCAAGAGTAAGCTCAAACAATATAGACTCATAAGTTGTAGGAATTGCACCTGCTTGAACTAATCTTTTTATAGCCATTTTATGGTCAAGCTTACTTCTACTTCCACTACAATTTGTAACCAAAATCACATTAAAACCATTTTCAAGCAGATCTATACAAGTTTGAAGTACACAAACATGAGTTTCAATCCCTGCAACAACTATGTTTTTTTTGCCACTATTTTTAAAAGCGTCCAAAATTTCAGATGTTTGGCAACCTGAAAATGTTGTTTTTTCGTATGCTGTATATTCTTCAACAAGCTCTTTTAAAACAGGAATTGTCTCTCCTATTCCTTTTTTATACTGCTCATTTACAATTATTGGAACATTTAAAGTCTTCATTCCTTTTACTAAAATTGGAAGAGTTCTTTCAAGTTCATCTTTGTTTCCAATATGTGGAAAAAGTCTTTCTTGAACATCAACCAAGCAAAATAGCGTATCATCTAGTTTTATTCTCATTTTTTCTCCTTTTGGTTTTAATACAATAAAATAAAACTATAATATACATTAGAAAAATAGCCAAAAAATAGCTTTTACTCAAAGATTGAAATTTGTCTTAAAACTACATAAAAAGGTTTTAATTCTACTATCATTGTAAATCAAAGAATCCTTAATTTGCTTTTCCAGATTATCACTATTTATAGCTGGTCCATACCAGCTATGATATACAATTTCATTTGAAATTTTTGGTTCTAAATATTTTTTAACAAATTCATAATATTTATTGTCAAAACTTACAGCTTTTAAATCTTGATTTAAAATTTGTTTTGAAATATTATTTGCTAAATCTTCAAGCCCTTTTATATCTTGATTATCTAGCAGATTTTTCATAGTTCCTGTTGGTAAATAATAAGAGGTATGCCAAGATGATTCACTAAACTTTTTAAATTCTTCATCTTTCCAACTAGTTTCTAAAATAACTTTATTTTTTAAATCAAAAATAGAATTTAATCTTTCTAATTCAACAAAAGCTTCTTTGTAGTTATTTTTATTTAAATTTTTAAAATCAAACCACATTCTATTTATTTGTTTATAATCAACTGATTTTAAAAAACTCTCTAAATCTGTTCCCATTACTCCATCATTATGTCCAACATAAAATTTACCATCTTTTTTATAATCAAATACCATATCTACTTCAAAAGACCTATATCCTAATTCCCAAACATCTTTTAGTTTTCCAAAACTATTTACTCTATGTGGGAAAAACTTATCTTCTAAATGATTATTCTTCAAAAATTCAAAATTCTTTTTCTGCCAAAAATATTGATTTGAATTTTCACTATATTTTCTTTTTCCATGTAAAGTAGTAGAATTATGTTCATCTATTTTATAAGATGATGAACTAAAATCAAACTCTTTATTATATAAATTGGTTTTTATATTTGAAATTCCAATTAAAGTATCATAAATTCTATCATTCGGAAATAGTTTATCTTGATTCTGTTCTAAATTATCAAACTTTGTTTTATATTTTTCTTTATATTCATCTGAAAACCAAGCAATAAATGGTATTTGTGTCATATCAAAAGTGAATTTTCCAGAATTATGTCCCAATTTTGATATAACATCATCAGCATGGTCTGAAAAATACAATAAAGCACTAACTCCTTCATATTTTTTAGCTTCATTTATAATTGAACTAACTATATAATCATTATAAACTACACTATTATCATAACAATTAATACTATTTTTTAAAGATACATCACTTGATATAGCCTTACCAAAAGTATCTATGTCCAAATCTGATTCAAATAGACTATATTCATTTGGAAATCTACTACAATATCCACCATGACTTCCCATAAGATGTACAAATATAACTCTATTTTTATCTGATTTTATATTTAACTCTTTTTCTATATTTGGTAATAATACTCCATCATAATTTTGTGTTTTTGTTGTTTTGCCTACAGATTTATTTAATGCATAAACTTTATTTGATTGTTGTGCGATAATTGAAACTAAATTATCCCAAGCACCCAATAAACTTTGATTTGTTAGCCAAGTTGTTTCAAAACCTGCACTATTATAGATTCCAATAATTGAAGCTGAATTAAAATACTCTTTACCATTTTCCTGTGAAGCTTCTGTTAAAGCCAAAGATAGTGTTGGCATTGTATGAGTATGATTTGAATAGGTATTTGTAAATTTTAAAATATCATTATTTTTGTAAAGATTTAACATTTTAGGGTTTGTATCTCTTGCATAGCCATATAAATGACATATGAGTTTTATTTAAACTTTCACCAATTATTACAATATAAGTTTCACCTTTTTCATCTTTTTCTGCCTTTATAGGTAGAGTTTTTCTTTTTTCTTGTAATTTTCTAAATTCATTTAGTTCTTTGCTGTATTCATAGTATGTATCATATACATAATTTATTAATCTCATATTTTCACTATATGTAATTAAAATTATTACTAGGCTTAAAAATAAAATCATAATATTACTAGTTTCAAATTTTTCAACTCTATTTTTCCTATGCCACCAAATAATATAAATAACAGTTAATAAAGATAAAATAAAAAATATGATACCTATAGTTGGAATAAAATCTGAAATAAATTCCACTCCTTCATTATTATTTGTCTGAAATATTGCAAATAACTCTTCTTTTCCTAAAGGAATTTTGAAACTCATTTCATATACTATGAACACCTGATCTGTCAACACTAAATAGGACATAAAATGAATTTCTTATGCTACTATTTCTTTTAGTAACATATTTTTTTCAA
>CANRCH010000132.1 GCA_947629065.1 uncultured Aliarcobacter sp. | reverse complement strand
CTAAAGCAAGAACCAGCACCACTTTTAATAGGGGAGAGAAGTAATGCAACAGGAAGTAAAGCTTTTAGAGAGCTACTTAAAGCAAATGATTATGAAGGAACACTTAGTGTTGGACAACAGCAAGTAAGGGCTGGGGCACACGTAATTGATGTAAGTGTGGGATTTGCAGGGCGAGATGAAACAGGAGATATGGATAAAGTTGTAGCACTTTATTCTCAAAAAATTTCACTTCCACTAATGCCCGATTCTACTCAAATAAAAGCACTTGAATCTGCACTAAAACAAATTGGTGGAAGATGTATAATAAACTCTGTAAACCTTGAAGATGGTGAAGAGAAATTTGATGCAGTTTGCAAATTGGCTAAGAAATTTGGAGCAGCTTTAGTTTGTTTGGTTATTGATGAAGTTGGAATGGCAAAAACTAAAGAGATGAAATTAGAAGTTGCTGAAAGAATTTTTGATTTATGTGTAAATAGACACGGTTTTGATCCAGCTGATTTGGTTTTTGATATGCTTACATTTACTATTGGTTCTGGTGATGATGAGTATAGAAATGCTGGAATTGATACTATGGAAGCTATAAGAGAGTTTCAAATACGGCACCCAGAAGCAGGAACAACTCTTGGATTATCAAATATCTCTTTTGGGCTAGATGCAAATGCTAGAGTTTATTTAAACTCAATCTATTTGGATCACTGTGTACAAGCAGGACTTACGAGTGCAATTGTAAATGTAAAACATATAATTCCACTAAATAAAATAAGTCCTGAAGATAGAAAAGTTTGTGATGATTTAATCTTTAATAACCAAGAAAATGGTGACCCACTTTTTAAATTTATTGAGCACTTCTCAAATTTAGAAGATCAAGATGAGCAAAGTGATGAAGAGTATCAAAAACTTGAACCTATTGATAAAGTTAAAAAACTTCTACTTGATGGAGATAAAGAGCGAATGCTTCCACTTGTAATGGAGTTAAAAGATACCATTCCACCTGAAACAATTGTAAATGAGTGGCTAATTGATGGGATGAAAGTAATTGGAGAGCTTTTTGGAAGTGGACAAATGCAACTTCCTTTTGTTCTTCAAAGTGCTGAAACTATGAAAGCAACTGTTGATAGCTTAAATCCATTTTTACCAAAGCAAGAAAAAACAAGTGAAACAACAATGGTAATAGGTACTGTAAAAGGTGATGTTCACGATGTTGGTAAAAACTTAGTTGATATTATTTTAAGTAATAATGGATTTAAAATAGTAAATCTTGGAATAAAAGTTGATTTATCACAATTTTTAGAAGCTGCAAAAGAGCATAATGCAGATGCTATTGGAATGAGTGGATTACTTGTAAAAAGTACAGCTGTTATGAAAGAGAACCTTGAAGAGATGCAAAAACTAGGACTTAAAATCCCTGTGATGCTTGGAGGTGCAGCTTTAACTAAAAACTTCGTTGATGAGTATTGTAGAACAATTTATGACGGACCAATATTTTATTGTAGAGATGCTTTTGATGGTGTAATTGCAATGCAAAGAATTGAAGCAGGAGATAGCCACAATACAAAACTAGCAGCTGATTTAATAGAAAAAATTGAAGTTGCAAAAAAAGAGGATGAGGAAGAGATAATTATTCCTCCTTATGAAGAGATTTCTATGCCAGAGCGAGAGTTTATAGTTCCACCATATTGGGATAGAGTTACAAAAACAGGTGACCAGCTTGATAAAGAACTAATATTTTCTTGGTTAAATCATAGAGTTTTATTTAGACAAAGATGGGGATATAAAAGAGGGAAACAGACTCCAGAAGCATTTATGAAGTATGAAAAAGAGGTAGTTGAGCCACTTTATTATAGTTTAAAAGATGAATTAATAGATAAAAAAATTCACGATCCAATAGCTATTTATAGCTATTTTCCATGTATTTCACACGATAATAAACTATATATTTTTGATAAAAAATATGGATTTAACAATCTTGAAGAGGCAAAACAAGTTCCACCTTTGAGTGAAGCTATAAAAGTAATGGAGTTTCCAAGACAAAGAAGAAAACCTTTTAGATGTATTGCTGATTTTTTTGCTAGTGATAGACTTGATGTTGTTGCGTTTACACTTGCTTGTACTGGACATAAAATCACTTATTATGAAAGAGATTTCTATGATAAAGGTGAGTTTTCAAAATATTATCAAGTTCACGGACTTGGAGTTGAATTAGCTGAAGCCCTAGCTGAAGTTTTACACAAACAAATAAGACTTGATTGGAATATTGTTCCAAAAGAGGGGCATAAATTAAGTGATGTTCAGATGAAACAGTATGTTGGTTGTAGATATTCTCCTGGATATGCAGCTTGTCCTGAATTGTCACAAAATAGAGATATTTTTGATTTACTTAATCCTGAAGAGTTTGGAATAGAGCTTAGTGAAACTTTCCAAATGCATCCAGAACAAACAACTTGTGCAATAATAGTTCATAATAAAGAAGCAAACTATTATAATGTATAAATAAAAGCCTTTAAAAGGCTTTTATTTTATGCTAAAAGCCCTTCTTTTACGCTATTATAAATATCTTCACCTTTTAAAGCTTTCACAATTTCAAGTGCAAATTTTGTAGCAGTTGCGGGTCCTTTTGAAGTAATAATATTATTTTCACTAACCACATCTTTATCATTTTGGTAACCACTATCTCTTATTTTTTGTTCAAAACTTGGATAGCAAGTATAGTTTTCGCTTAAAACATCTGCTGTATGAAGTGCATAAGGTGCTGCACAAATAGCCCCTATTTTTTTATTTTTCTTTTTAAACTCTTTTAAAAGTCTTTGAACATTTTCATCACTTGCAAGTGTAAAAGCGTTTGGTAATCCACCAGGAAGTGCAATCAGGTCAAAATCATCACTTGATACTTCAGTTATTTTTTTATCCATCTCTATTTTAATATTATGTGCACCTGTTAAAATCTTATCTTCAACTCCAGCACTAACTACTTCTATTCCTGCACGTCTGCAAATATCAATAATAGAAACTGCTTCAATCTCTTCAAATCCATTTGCAATAGGAACTAAAATTCTTGCCATAATCTATCCTTTGTTTAAAATTTATTATGTAGATTATATAAAAACTACTTTAAAACCCTATGAAAAGCTATTGTTTATTAAGATATAAGTAATTTTTCAATAAAATCTTAATATTTTTCAAAAAAAGGCTTTATGATGATAAAAAAGATGACTAATCTTGCACTATTAACTACTTTATCTTTTGCATTTTTAACTGGTTGTTCATATAAATTTAGAGAAAGTGGTAGCAACTCATACAATCAAGCACCAAAAACTTATAACCAAGCACCAACTCAAATTGTTATAGAAAAAGGTTCTGATTTAAATAAAGAGTACGATAAAGTTCAAAATGCAAAAAAGCATCTAGTTATTGCTGATGATATGCAAAAAAATGTAGCAACTCAACACACTTTAGAAGCAACTATATCATCTTTAGCTACTCAAATGATGCAAAATCAAAAAATAAATACAGATAAGCCAATACTTGTAACTTCTTTTGTAAGACTTGACCACTTTAAAGAGACTTCTGAATTTGGAAGAGTTTTAGGAGAAAGCCTTATAAATGACCTTTCAAATAGAGGGTTTAATGTAGTTGAATATAGAGGACAGTTATCTGTATCTATAAATGATAAAGGTGAATACTTTTTAAGTAGAAAACCTCATGAAATAAAAGATAGTGCACCAAACACTTATGTGGTAGTTGGAACTTACTCAAGACAAGCAGGAAGAGTTATTTTAAATGCAAGAATAATTGACAATATTAGTGGAAAAATAATCTCAAGTGCAAGATCAACATATAGCCATAATTTAGCAAACGATTGTATGCTTTTTAGAGATTGTGTACCTGGAAGAACAATTAAAATAACAAAAGAGAAATAATGAGTTTCTCTTTTAAAAAAATAGCAAAACATATTTTTGTTTTTGCTATTTTACCTCTATTTTTTACATCTTGTATTCATAAATATCCAATAGATGGATCAAACAACTTTCACTCTTTAGTATCATCAACTATTGATAAAAGTATCAATAAAATGCAAAACTATATAGGACCTGGTGAAATAATACTAGTATCTGATTTTGTAAATATTAATAATCTAAAAAATCGTTCTGAACTTGGGTTTTTACTATCAAATATGCTAAAAGACAAACTATCTTCAAAAGATATAATAATAAAAGAGATAGAGCTTGGAAAAGAGTTTGAATATGGTCAAAGTGGATTTAATTTACTTACAAGAAAGCAAGAAGACATTTTAAATAAAAATATAAATAATAAATATGCTGTTGTAGGAACTTACTCAATTACAAGTAAAACTTTAAATATATTTATAAAATTAATAGATGTAAACAATGGAAATATTTTAAGCTCATCTTATGGAAGAACAGCAATTGATGATGAGATTTTAGGTCTTGAAGGACTTCTTAAAGAAGCTCCTCTTCCTCCTGTTCGACCACATTTAGTTTTATAATTTATTTTTCTATTAGCTCATCCGTATCCTCAAAAATCTCATGTATTGAAACATCTAAAACAGAACATATTTTATAAATATGTTCAAGATTAAATTTTTTATCATATTTATATATTTCAGCTTTTGCAATATGACCAACAGAGTCATACCCCATAGAATTTGCTAGTTTTAATTGGCTAAAACCTTTTTTTGTTCTTATTTCTTTAACATTTTGTCCGATTTTCTTGTAAAAAAGTTCGAGGTTTTTATCTGAAGTGTTCAATATTTAAATGTTCCATAGGTATTTATTTAAAAGTAAGTTTAATAAAGATAGTATTCTTATACAATGTTCAATTGAACATTAAATTTTTTAGGGAGTAATGATGAAAAAAACATTAGTAGTAGCTAGTTTAC
>CANRCH010000131.1 GCA_947629065.1 uncultured Aliarcobacter sp. | reverse complement strand
AAAGATGAGCTAGAAGCTGCTAAAAAATTTTTAACTGGAAGCGAACCACTAAGAACTGAGACTTTAGCACAAAGATTAAATAGAGCTTTTATGCTATATTTTAAAGATTTAAAACAAGATTATCCAAAACTTGAACTTGAAAAAATTCAAAATTTAAGTTTAGAAGATTTAAACAATTATATAAAATCTCACAATGAGATTGAAAATTTAACATTTTTTGTTGTTAGGAGAAAATAGATGTTAAGATTTGCACCAAGCCCAACAGGTGATATGCATATTGGAAATTTAAGAGTTGCAGTTTTAAACTATATTGTTGCAAAACAGAGAAACGAAGGGCTTATTATTAGAATTGAAGATACTGATAAAGCTAGAAATATTGAAGGAAAAGATAAAGAGATTTTAGAGATTTTAGCCCTATTCTCTATTGAATATACAAGTGTATTTTATCAAAGTGAGAACCTAAAATATCACCAAAAACTAGCACTTCAATTAATGACTCAAAAAAAGGCTTTTGCTTGTTTTTGTAGTGATGAAAAATTAGAAGAGTTAAAAGAAGAGTGTATTAAAAAAGGAATTCCATTTAGATATGATGGTTTTTGTGAAAACTTGAGTGATGAAACTGTTTTAAATGTAAATGCACCTTTTACTGTAAGACTTAAAAAACCAGAAAACAATATTAAGTTCAGTGATTTATTAAAAGGTGATTTTGATTATGCACCTTTTGATGTAGATAGTTTTATTATTTTAAGACAAGATAAAACGCCAACTTATAACTATGCTTGTAGTGTTGATGATATGTTAATGGATATTAGTTTAGTAATTAGGGGTGAAGATCATGTATCCAATACTCCAAAACAGATACATATTAGAAATAGTCTTGGATATGAAAAAAATATAGAGTATGTACACTTACCAATAATTTTAAATGCAAGTACAGGTAAAAAAATGAGTAAAAGAGATGATGAAAGTAGCGTAAAATGGCTAATTGAAGAGGGTTTTTTACCAAGTTCTATTGCTAATTATCTTGTACTTTTAGGAAATAAAACTCCAACAGAAATTTTTACTCTTGAAGAGGCAATTTCTTGGTTTAAAATAGAGAATCTTTCAAAAAGTTCTGCAAAATTTGATATTGATAAACTAAGATTTATAAATAGAAAACATATTGACCTACTTGATGAGATGAGATTGTCTAAAATTTTAGGTTTTGCAGATATTGATATTGGAAAATTAGCAAAACTATATTTAGAGGAAGCTAGTACAATAAAAGAGATAAAAGTAAAACTTGACGATATTTTTAAGCCTAAAACTACTTTAGAAGGTTTTGAAGAAGAAAGTACAAAAATAAAAGATGTTTTAAAAGATAAAAACTATTTTGAAACTTATGATGAGTTAAAAGATTATGTAGTAGAAAAAACAGCTTTAAAAGGTAAAAATCTATTTAAACCACTTAGATATATTTTAACAGGTGTTGAAAATGGACCAAATTTAGCTGATATTTATCCATTTATTAAAAATTATTTAGGAGAGATTGTAAAATGATAGATGCACTTTTTAGTTCAATTTTAACAATTATTTTATCTGTAATTTTCTTGTATAAATGGGTTGTTATTATCTCTGCAATTTTATCTTGGGTAAGACCAGATCCTTATAATCCAATAGTACAAATGCTTTATAGATTAACAGAACCTGTTTATGCACAAATTAGAAGATTTATTCCAACTGTTGTTGGTGGGCTTGATTTAGCACCATTGATTCTTATTTTTGCTTTAATGTTTTTAGAGATTTTCTTAGGAAAACTGTTTTTTTAGATGAAAAAGTTTCTTTTAGCTACTAGTTTTGTAGCGGTTTTAAACTCTTTTGCCCTTGATAATCCAAAAACTGATTTTATGCAAAACAGTTTTAAAGTATCTCTTTCTTGGTTGGAAAACAAACCAAAATCGAGTGCAAAAGATTTCTTTATTCTTCAATATTTGGAAAATGAAAACCTATCTTATGCTGATGCAAAAAAAGCTTACGATATGAGAAATGGAAGAAGTTCTATTTTGGATAGAGCTTTTAACTCTAAATTTAATTCAAAACTAAGCCCTGAAGATAGATTTTGTTATAATGCAACTCTTAATGAACTTAAAACTTCATCTTCAAAATGCATAGCATTAGGATTATCATCACTAAAGAAAGTTTCAGATTTAAGCAAAAGTGATTTAGATTTTTTTACTTCAAAACTTGACCCCTACCCTACACAAAAAAAAGATTTTATAAATATAAAAAATGCAAATATAAGTTCAATTTTAAATAGTGATTTAAACTACTATTTAAAACTATTTTTTGCAGTTAGTGACAACTATAGATATAAAAACTTTAATAAAAATCTATCTTATGAAGAGTTAAACAAAATCTCTAGTCACAAAGATTTCGAAAAATTTTTAAGATATATTGTTTTTGATAAAAATTTAAAAAATCTTCAAAAATCACTATTTTCACTTAAAGCAAATAAAAGCCTTTCAGCATATATTGAGTTTTTACTAGGAATTAATGCTGTTAATAATGAAGATTTTGTAAGTGCAAAAGAGTTTTTTGAAGCTTCATTAAATAACTCATATTTAAGAAGTGATAAGGATAAAGCCCTATTTTGGCTATATTTATTAAGTGAAGATAAAAACTATTTATATGAATTATCTCAAAGTTTTGATATAAATATATATACACTTTATGCAAAAGAGCTTTTAAATCTTCCTGTTGATAATATCATTTATAATATTGAGCAAAAAAACACTCATAGTTCTTATGATATATATGATGTATTTAAATGGGACACAGTTACAAGTGATACCAAAAAAAATTTTGATGATGAAAAAATGAGTAAATATTACAATATTTTCACATCAAAAGATACAGAACCTCACTTGGCTTTTGTTTTAGAAAGATTTCATAAATATAAAAATCAATACTATATCACTCCATACAGAGAGATTTTAAACGCTTATGATATCAATAAACAAGTTTTAATCTACTCAATTGCAAGACAAGAGAGCAGATTTATTCCATCTAGTGTATCTTTTGCATCAGCACAAGGAATGATGCAAATTATGCCATTTTTATCAAAAGATATAGCAGCAAAACTAAAAGAGCCATATAATATTTATAATCAATTTAACCCAAGAAAAAATATACAATATGCAAGTTTTCATCTTGATAGTTTAAATAAGCAGTTTGATAATAATCCACTTTTTGTAGCTTATGCTTATAATGGTGGTGCTGGATATACAAGAACTCAACTAAAAAAAGGTTTGTTTAAAGATAAAAATAGATTTGAACCATTTTTAAGTATGGAGATGATTAGTTTTACAGAAACAAGAGAGTATGGGAAAAAGGTTTTAACAAACTACTATATTTATAACAACTATTTAAACAAAGAGAATAAAATCTCTTTATCAACTATTTTGCAAAATTTAGTATCGCCTTATTAGATACATCTTTTTGCAAAATTAGATTAAAATTAGTTTTTTGGCTTCTATTATATTTTACAAAATAGTATTTTCCCCAATAATTTTTAAGCATTAAATCTTTGAATTTTTCACTATCTCTTTCAATCTCTTCAAACTCAAGAGGTTCATTTTCATCAAGATTTAGTGTAAATCCATTTTCTTCTAAATCTTGATTATTTTGGTTTGAAAAATATGTATATACTAAAAAGTTTTCATAATTTTCATCTACAAAATTTTTCTCAACTTTATTTAAATATGTAGCAAAAAATGTTGTATCAACTTCATCATTTTTTATAATATCAGCCTTTTTTGTATATTTTGTAGCTTTTGCTTCAAAGTCTGATTTTTCAAAATATCTAAAAGCACTATTTTTTGAAGTACAAGATGTAAAAAGTAGTGCAATTGCAGCAAGAGATAATATTTTATACATATTTATTCCTATTTTTCTTGTGATTGTACATAAGATTGGCTTTAATAAATATTTTTTAACTCTTATTTAGATAAAATCTTGCCTATGAATAAAAAAAGATTAGTAATTGCCTTTTCAGGTCCATCAAATAGTGGAAAAACGACTGCTATTGTTAAAGTATCTTCAATTTTGCAAGATAGAGGTTTTAAGGTGTGCATTATTAAGCACGATCCAAAAGATAAAGCGATGTTTGATAGAGAAGGAAAAGACTCTTTTAAATTCTTCCAAACAGGTGCAAATGTTGCAGTTGTAAGCCCAAATAAAACAACAATTTTTAAAAAAGGAACATCGAGCATAGATGAACTTATCTCTATTTTTGATGATTTTGATTATTTATTAGTTGAAGGGCTTAAAACTTTAGAACTTCCTAGAGTCTCTATTTTTAGAAATACATTAGATGAGAGTTATTTTAAAGTTTCAAATGCTTTAGCAGTTGATGAAACTATAGATAGAAAAGAGATTCCAAATAGTTTAGATATTTTAGATTTAAATAATCCAGAAGAGCTTATTCTTTGGATAGATAAAAATGCAAAAAAAGTATAAAAAGGTTTTAAATGCAAGAGATTATTAAAGCAATAGAAGAGGCATCAATTAAAATAAAACACCTAATTGAAACAGGTGATACAGGCGCAAGTGAAAATCAAAACTCAACAGGTGATACTCAATTAAAACTAGATATCCAAAGTGATATTATTATTGAAAATATTTTCAAACAAATTCCTAGTATTAAAGCAATTGTAAGTGAAGAGCAAGATAGCATCATTGAATTAAACAAAGATGGAAAATATCTAATAGCTTATGATCCACTTGATGGTTCATCTTTAGTTGATGTAAATTTAAGTGTTGGATCTATTTATGGAATTTTTGAAAATGAGTTTAATGCACAAAATATAGTAGCTTCAGTTTATGTAGTTTTTGGTCCTAGAGTTGAAATGGTTGTTACACAAGATGATGTAAAAATGTATAGACTTTTAGATGGTAAATTTAGTTTTATTCAAAATATAAATTTAAAAGAAAAAGGTAAAT
>CANRCH010000130.1 GCA_947629065.1 uncultured Aliarcobacter sp. | reverse complement strand
GAATCAAATGTTACACCACTTGCTCCTTCAAAAGATGAAGTTACATTACTTTTACTATCATGGAAATTATATCCTGCACCTAAATTTGCAGTAAGTTTTGAATCTGGAGTAATTTTATATACATACTCAGCTCCAACTTTTCCTAAAAGCTCTGTATTAGAAAATTTTTCTGATTTTAAATTTGCACTTGAACCACTTTCTGTATATGATGGGTTTCTAAAGTGTCTATATGAAATCCCAACATTTGGCTCAATTGAAGATTTATCATTTATATCAATTCTATGTCCAATTTTTGACTCTATTGCGAAAGTTTTACTTGTAAATTTAGCATCTGCTCTTTCACCTGTAAACAGATCTCTTTGTGAATCATTTTTTTGCAAAGAGTAAGAAGTTTGATAATAAACAGTTGTTTTATCATCTTTTAAAAGATTACTTCCATAAGCTACAAGTGAGTATGCATCTACTTTATTTTCATGATTTACACCATTTGTTTCAACTTTTGCATTTGTATAGAAAGTTCCTAAACCTATAACCTGTCCATCTTTATACTCTTTATCATATCCAAGACCTAGACCATATGTTTTTAGATCAAAACCTTTTTCTCCATCTTTATTGCTCTGTTTTCCAAGCCCACCATACATTTTTGCCCAAAGCTTATTATTTCCAATACTCATCTCATCTCCAGAGTTAATTCCACTTGAGATATTTCCAAGTCTTGTAGAAACTACATTTGAGATTGAAGAGTTAATAGAACTTGCAGTATTAACTAATGATGTTGCTGTTGTAGGAACTAAACTATCTACTGCTTTTTTAACATCTTGATTTGAAGCTAAACTATCAATCCTTGAAATAATGTTTCCCATAGTTTGATTATTTCTAAAACTATCTAAAACAGCACCAATATTTCCTGCATTTACATTAATATTATTGTTTGGTTTATTTTCCATTTCTGGTTTATTTTCATTATCAGGTTTTGTAACAATATCTTTTATACTCTCTACTTTAGCAACCACTAAATCAATCTGTTTTTTTGCTTCATCGTATTGTAATTTAAAATCTAAAATAGCAGAGTTATCATCTAGTTTTGTTTGGTTTAATTTTATATTATCTGCACCATTTAAACTATTTGTAGCTTTTACAACTTCAGCTAAAGTGTCATTTAAATTAAATGCTTTTGAACCACTCACAACTGCAACTTGCATTTTTGAACCTTCTTCAAAAGTTGCATTTGTAGTTTTAATCTGTGTATTTTCTATATTTCCTTTTGAGTCTTTAAATGCACCAATTTCAATAGTTCCAGAGTTTACAAGATTTGGGATATTTGCTTGAAATTTAATTTTAACATTCTCTCCATTAATCTCATCATCAAAAACTATAGCATTTTTATTTGAATTATATGGTAACGATATAAAACCTTTATTATTTAAAGTAGCATTATCAACTAAAACAATATTTCCATATAACTTTCCATTTGCTTCATTATAGATTTTAACATTTGATGATGGGTTACCATAAGTCCAAAGAGATAAACCTCTATTATCTAATTTATCATTTATAGTTGCCTTAACTGTTCCGCTATTTGTTATTTTACCATCAGCACTAGCTCCTTGATATTCAGAAGAACCATTAAAAATTCCTATAGATAAACTATCACTATTACTTGTCTCTTTTATATTTGCTAAAATTGTACCACTATTAATTACTTCTGAATTATCTTTCATAAATGGAAGTTCTATTCCAAAAGCATTTGCAAATGCATCTCCTGATTTATTATTTATCAATTCAGCATTAGCTTTTATAGTACCTCTATTCTCTATTTTTGCATTATCTTTTAAAGCCCCTGCAATACCTTGAACTTCTACTTCAGAAGCTTTTCCAAATACCTCAATAGTTCCACTATTTATGATAGAACTTGTACCTTGCATAGGAATAGGATTTCGATTATCATCCCAATCATAATCTGCATTTAAAACAATGATACCTTGAGAATATATATATTGTTCCCCTTCTGCACTAGCCTTTATAGTACCTTTATTTTCAGCAATTGAATTATTTTCCATTGAATTAATCGCAATTCCAGCTACAGATACATCTTGTTTTCCTTTAGAATAAACACTTATTGAACCCTCATTTAGAGCTTTAGCTTTATCTTTCATAGAACTAATATTTATACCATCTACCCAAACTTCATAATTTCCATTTTGCTCAACTATAATATCTTTTTTATTTATAAGCTGAGAATTATCAGACATTCCTAAAGAATCACCATGAGAATCAAAATGTACACCAGCAGAATAAATGTCATTTTGATTTGAAGATATTTTATTACTTATTGTTGAATTATTAACAAGTTTTGAGTTACCAGAAAGTGAATATACATCAACAGCTATACTATCCCCACTTGATGAATTAATTTCAATAGGAGTATTCAACTCTTTTTCTTGACTACCAGATAAATTTATACCAGTTGGAACTGCATATAAACTAACCGTACCTAAAATTAAGCTTGATAAAACAAGTGATGTTTTAATCTTTTTTGTCATTATTTCCCTTTATTTTTATTTTGTAAATTATTATACAAAAGCGATGTGACATATGTGTGACAAAATAGCTTCAAATCAATTTTTTGTTATTTTTATTTATAATATATTGTTTTTTGTTATTTATATTGTTTGTTTTTATAAATTAATTTTTCTTATAATAAAAAACATATAGACTATTTGCTAAAATAAAAAAATATTTTTAGGAATTAAATCTATATGCCAAAGTCATCTACATTTTTATTTATCATAATTACAATCTTTTTGTTTTTTAGTTTTTTAAGCTATAAACTTCTATATAAAAATTTAAGCGACAACCATTCAAAAAGTCAAAAGATTGCATTTTACCAACTTCAAAAAGAGACGAGTACTTTTTTAACTAAACTACTTTTTTCATATTCAGAAAAAAAAGATGAAATCCTTAAAAAGCATAAAGAGGTTTTAGAGTATTTAAAAACCAACTCTTACGATACGCCACTAGATGAAATTTACAAAAAAATCAATCAAAATGAAGAAAACAACCCATACAATATCTACATAACAGATGAAAAACTCATTATTAGAAATACAACAGTAAAAAGCGATTTAGATTTTGATTTGAGTTTTGCAAAAGATATTTTTGATAATCATAAAAAACAAAACATTATAGGAGTATCTCCTCCTATTTTTGAGATGTATTCTCAAAAAATGATGACTTTTTCAGATATGTATCTACCAAATACAAATAGAGTTTTACAAACAAGCTTTACTTATTATAATTTAGATGATGATTTAGAAGAGCTTAAAAAATTAGTAAATCATTCTTCAAAAATTTTAAACTTAAATGCCTACATAATATTTAACGATGGATATATTGAAGATTTTATTTTCAAAAATATAGAATCTTATAAACCAACTTTAGAAGAGATAGAAGATAGAATAAAAATAGGTAGAGAACTTTTTGATAGCTTTAAAGAAACTTCAATTTATTCAAAGCAATACAAGGATAAAACAACATTTTTTTTAAAAGAACAAAGCCCTATTTTTGATGAAGCAAAAATTATTTATAGTATAGTTTTCGATGAAAAAGAGTTTAATCAAGAGTTATTAATACTTAATAGCTCTTTTTTACTGATCACTTTTCTAGGAGTTTTAACAATATTTATAATATTTAAAGTTCGAGAAAAAGAGTCAATTTTAAACTATAAAGATAAATTTATAGAGCACTCTATTCATGAAATAAAAACTCCTCTTTCTATAATTACTTTAAATATGCAATTAAAAGATGAGAAAACAGGAAGTGATAAATACTCAAAGAAAATCCATGGAGCTTTAAAAACTCTAAAAAACTCATATGAAGATATGAGTTTTTTACATACAAAATCAAAAATAAAGTATGAAATACAAAACTTTAGTTTAGAAGAGATTTTAAAAGATAGGGTGAAATATTTTGAAATTATTTCACAAACTCAAAATAGAAATATAGTTTTAGAAATCTTAGATGATACTTTTATAAATATTAGTAAAATCGAGTTAGAAAGATTAATAGATAATAATATTTCAAATGCTATAAAATACTCAGAAGTTGATTCAGAAATTAAAATTATCTTACAAAATAATAGTTTAAAATTTATATCAATAGGAGAAGAGATAATAAATAAAAATATCATTTTCCAGAAATATATAAGAGAAAATAATTTTGTGGGTGGTCATGGAATTGGGCTTTCTATAGTAAAAGATATTTGTGATAAATATGGTATAAAAATAGAAGTTATATCTAAAAATAAGCAAAATATATTTATATATAAGTTTTGACACAAAAAAGCCACACAAGGAAAGTATAATAACTCATGAAAAAGATATTTTTACTTGAAGATGATTTCTCTTTAAATGAAACTATAAAAGAGATGTTGGAAGATAGCGGTTTTGTTGTAGATACTTTTTATAATGGACAAAAAGCATTTGATAATATTTTAGCAGATTACACTCTATATATTTTGGATATAAATGTACCAAATATAAATGGAATATCTATTTTGGAAAAATTAAAAACTATAAATCCAAATGCAAAAGTGCTTATTATTAGTGCAAATATAAATATTGACCAAATTATTGAAGCTTATAATAAAGGTTGTGATGACTACTTAAAAAAACCCTTTGATATTCAAGAGTTAAAATTAAAAATAGAAAAATATACAAATACTTTAAATATTGAAACTTTGGGAAAAAACATATATTTTGATATGAGTAAAAAATCATTAATTAAAGATGAAAAAGATATTTATCTTACAAAATCTGAAAAAAATCTACTATTTTTACTTCTTGATAATAGAGGTGAAAAAATAAGTCATCATCAAATAGAAGAGTTTATATATGATGGAGTTGTAAAAAGTTCAAATGCTATTAGAACTTTAATGAAAAGATTAAGACAAAAACTTCCAGAAAATTTAATAAAAAATAGTATTGATGAAGGCTATTTTATAGAAAAATAGCCTTTTATTTTAAA
>CANRCH010000129.1 GCA_947629065.1 uncultured Aliarcobacter sp. | reverse complement strand
CATAGATTAAATGAGAGTTTAGGTACAAATGAATTAATCAAAAAAGGTTTTGCAACAGCTATTTTTGATATTGATGAGTTTGTAGAAAGTATCACTGGAATAGGGCTTTTTAAAGAGGTTTTTGATGAAGTTTTAGAATATTGCAAATATAGTCCAAATTATGATGAAGCTATAGCAAAATATCCAAATCAGATTTTAGAGTACGAATTGGATGGAAAAATAAGAATAGAAAATGGGAAAGTTTTTGTTTTGTAGCTTGAAAAGTCTATTCTAAATTTAATAGATTTTCTCTAAAAATAGCAATTATTAATATTGTATTTTTTTGTTCATCTATAAAATATGGAATAACATATCCTTTAAATATAAAATCTCTTATATTTTCATTGTCGAAGCTATAAGATTTTCTAAATTTATAAGGCATAAAATCTAAATTTTTCAAAGATTTTAGGAGTTCATTTCTGAAATCATTTTTTGCATTTATACTATGAAGTTCAATAAAGTCTAAAATATGATTTAGCTGTTTTAGAAAAAGGTCACTTTGTAGAATTTTCACTAATTCCAGCCTGTACCCAAAGTTTTATGACTTTTATTTCCTTCTAAATAATCTTTTAGACAAATATCCATATCTTCTTTTATCTCTTCATAACTATAAGAGGATTTATAAGAATTTAATATTTTATCAAGGCTTACACTATCTTGTTTTTCAATAAGTGTATAAGGAGTTTCAAGTTTTTTATTCATACTTTTTAGAATATCTAAAAGAGTTTTATCTGCATTAGGAATAATTAATGTCATATTTTATCCTTTTATCTTAATTCTCTTATTATATCTTTTTTTATTGATTTTTAATATCTCAACTGATAAGTAATATCCCCAGCTCCAACACCTAAAAATATACCCTCATCATAAGTTTTTATGATTTTATCATCTTTTATAAGCTCTATTTTCCCCTCATAAGCCACTATTCTATCAGCAAAAATTGGATTATATCTTTCAAACTCTTTTTCAAAATCAATATCTATTTTTTTCTCACCTGCAACTGTCCAAATAGGTAATATTATAAGTTCATCACATCTTTTAAAGCACTCTTTAAAACCCTCAAGATTATCAATAGTTCTGCTATATTTATGAGGTTGCCAAAGAACTATTCTGTTGTTGAAATTTGTAAGATTATCATATAGTTCAATTGATTTCATAGTAGCAGTTATTTCTGTTGGGTGGTGTGCATAATCATCAATTACAACAAATTTTTCATTTGCTTGAACAATATCAAATCTTTTTTTAATCCCTTTATAGTTTCTAATATTTTTTCTAATTGTCTCAATATCAAGTTCATTTAAAGCTGCAAGAATTGCCAAAGATGCATTTAAAGCTATATGAAAACCAAATCCCCAAACTTCAAATTCACCATAATCTTTTAGAGTAAATCTTGTACAAGGTTCTCCATTTTTTAGAGTATAACAAAGATTTTTTATATCTTTTGATGGGTATAAATATGTAGCATTTTCAATCTCAAGTTTTGCAATATCTTTATCTTCAGCATTCACAACTTTTTTTGTTGCTAGACTTAAAAACTTTTCATAAGACTCATAAAATTTTTCTAAATCATAAGCATAATATTCCATGTGTTCAGGTTCTGCGTTTGTAACAACTGCACAATATGGGTTTGAAAGTAAAAATGATGCATCACTTTCATCTGCTTCAAAAGCCATAATATCTGAAATAAATCTAAAGTTAGATCCAAAATCTTTAGAAATTGCACCAATTAATGCACTTGATTCTAAAATACTTGCAAGTATTGCTGTTGTTGTAGATTTACCGTGAGCACCAGCAACACAGTAGTTTTTCTTATCTCCTAAAACAATTGGTAAGGCTTCTTTTCTACTTAGAGTTCTTATTTGATTTAGTCTTGCTTCTATTAGTTCAGGATTTTCATCTGTAACAGCTGCTGAATAGATTACTAAATCCAACTCATTTGTGATATTTTTTGCATCTTGTGGGCACGATACTTTTATCCCTTCAGCTTCTAACTCTTTAATAATAGGAGAACTTTTCATATCACTTCCGCTTACAGTATGACCATCGAAGTTTAGAAGTCTTGCAAGTGCAGAAAGCCCGATTCCACCAATTCCTATAAAATGAACCTTCATTAATCTCTTCCTTTTATTAAATGTTGTAAATTTTTATATTCATCACTTAAAATCTTTTTATTCTCTTTTAAAAATATGTCCAAATCAAAATTAAAATCAGAGATAAAATAGCCATATTGTTCATCAGAACTAACGCTAGAACCTATATATTTATCAAAAAACTCATCAAAACTTGTGTTTTTTGCTAGAAAAATTAGAAGTGCATTTAAATCTTTTTGAAATCTTTCATCTTCAACCAAGTTTGCAATTACAAAAAATAGCTCTTTTGCACCTTCAAGATTCTCATTTGTCCACTTTTCAATAGCGTGTTCATATAAAGCTCTTGTATATAAAAGATTATTATTTTCTAAATTTAGTTTTTTATCCTCTTCTAAAATTTTCTCAACACTTAAAAACGCCTCTTTTAAAATCTCTTGATAAAGTTCATTTATTTTATTTTCATCTAAATCTAAAATTAGCATAGAATCAAGAGTTTCATACATTAAAGCAATATTCTTTGTTTTAATAGAATTAACTCTAGCCTCTTCTAAAAATTTTAAAAAATCAGGATTTGTCCTTGCAGCAAAAAGCTCATCATTTGTCATTATTTTTCCTTTACTCTTCTGAAACTGGAATTAGTAGTTGATTATATTTGTTTGAATCAAACGAAATTAAATCGCTATTTGTATAGAAAAATCTAAATAGTCTTCTCTTTTTAAACATTTTTTCTTTTAAAGGTAAAATTTGAAGAATATCTTTCTGTTTTCTAAGCTCTCTTATTGGGTTATCATTGTTTGAAATAATCTCTATTTTTTCATCAAAAATTTTTGCAAGATTTTCAAAGTGATCTAAGATTTTTTCTTGATCAACTTTTTCACCAATTGGATCAAAATCAAAGATTTTTGTTTTTATTTTAAGTTGAGTTGCCACATCAAAAACAATTGGAGAAATCTGTTCATAACTTCCACTTTCATTTAATAAAACAGCAACACTTTTTACAGCTTTTAAACTCTCTCTTCCTGTTTTAAAAATAGGAATTTTGAATTCAAGCAGAAATTCTAACTCAACTTTATTTTTAAACATAATTTTTGAAAGCATTAGTAAACCGATATTATACTTTCTAATATCCTCTTTTATAATCTCTTTGAAAGTTTTATTTCCATACTCAATTTGTAAAATAATTGTAGGAAAATGTCTTACTTCATCTTGAATATAATTCATAATAGAAACTGTTGTTGGTCTTAAAATTTTTATGATTAAAAGAGAATTTTTTAACTTATTATTTAAAAACTTAGCCTCTTCAATAGCTTTTTTTACACTCTCTTCATCTTCTAAATATAAATCTAAAAAGAGATATATTTTATTTCCAAATGGCATTGGAAATTGTCCTTGAGATTTTCCAATTACATTGTAAATATTCATTAAAACGCTAGGTTTTCCCATAACTAAAATAATATCATTTGGTTTTAAAACAAAAGTTGGTTTTAAATCTACCATTTTTTGGTTTCTATAAAGTCCAAATATTTTCCACTGTTTTTGTTCTATTGATGCTATTGATTTATATGCATAAGAGCTTCCAAATGGGATTTTAATCTCCATTATTTCACCCTGTTTTAAACCAATATTTTGAGCTAATACTGGAACATTTGGTAATCTTTCAACCATTCCATTTGCTAAAACTTCAATACCTTTATAAATACTTAGCATTGGGTCTTCAATTTTTATTCCCCAATAATCCAAAATTGTGATTTGAAGATTTTTTTTGTACTCTCTAATATTTCTAATTACACTTAGCATCTCATCTTTAGAGTTTAGTGCCATTAAAACTTCTGTGTGAATATTTTTGTCTAAAACCATTGAAAGTTTTGATTTTGAAGTTGGATCAAACTTATAAAATGTAAAATTACTAGGTTTTTGTACAGGTAAAATTACATCATTCATATAGATAACATCGTAGTTGTTATCCCCTGTATTTGACTCTACAATCCTATGTAAAAGCTTTTTTGCAACAATTCCATCTAATATAATTAATATTTTTTTCATGGGCAAAATTATATCTTAAAAAGTTTAATAGTAGATTTTAGATAATATACATCTTTACTTCAGATAAAAGTAGAATCTTAAAAGAAAAAAGGTTTACAAATTTTATGAAATTTCAAATTGATAAAACTTCACAAGGGGCTAGAGCGTGTACTATACAAACAGCTTCAAGCACAATACAAACTCCCGTTTTTATGCCAGTTGGAACTTTGGGTGCTGTAAAAGCACTAGATGCAAATGATATGTTAGACTTGGGTGCAAAAATTATTTTAGGAAATACATATCACCTATATTTAAGACCAACAAGTAAGGTTATAAAAAATCTTGGTGGGCTTCATGGATTTACAAAGTTTCCAAACTCATTTTTAACAGATAGTGGTGGTTTTCAGGCTTTTTCACTAAGTGATAATTCAAAACCAGATGAAAATGGAATTATGTTTAAATCACATATTGATGGAAGCAAACATTACTTTACACCAAAAAGTGTACTTGATACTCAATATGAACTAAATAGCGATATTATGATGATTTTAGATGACTTAGTTGCTTTGCCAAACACAGATGAAAGAATAGAAAAATCTATTGAAAGAACTACAAAATGGGCAAAAGAAGCCATAGAATATCATATGGAGCAAAAAGCAAAAGGTATAGGAACACATCAAAATATTTTTGCAATAATTCAAGGAGGAACTAGTAAAAAGTTTAGAGAACTTAGTGCTACGCAACTTTGTGCTATGGAAGATTATGATGGATTTGCAATTGGAGGATTAAGTGTTGGAGAGCCAAACCAAGATATGTATGATACAGTAGCTTGGACAACACAATTTATGCCCCAAAATAAACCACGATATTTAAT
>CANRCH010000128.1 GCA_947629065.1 uncultured Aliarcobacter sp. | reverse complement strand
TTTGTAATTAACTCTCATTTTATGCTATTATTACAAATATATATGAATAAAGGCTTTATATGCAAATAGTTTCAATAAATATTTTTGGAAAACATATAGCAAATATGTATGAAGATAAGGATAGAGTATATTTAAAACAACTCGATGATATGTGCTATAAAGTAAGCCCAATAATGCTTTCAAATAGTATAAAAGAAATTGATACTACAAATTTAGTACATTTAGAAAAAGTTACTGGGTTTATTAGTGATTCTTTACCTGGTAATTTTGGAAATATGATACTTCAAAACTTTTTTCAAAAACAGTTAAATAAATATCCAACGGTTAGTGATAAGCTACTTTTTATAGGAAACAAAGGACTAGGAGCTGTAACATTTGAGCCATCTATGGAAAAAAATAATGAAATAGAGCATACATTAGAATTAAAAGAGATGTTTGAAAAATCAAAAGATCTTATAAAAAATGGTGATTATAAATCTTTGCAAGATGCTTTTTTGGTTTCAGCACACTCTTTTGTAGGAGGTGCTAGAAGTAAAGCTGTATGTGCTATAAATCTTGAAACTAAAGAAGTTTTTTTGGGAGATAGAACAAAGCCTTTAATAGATGGATTTATTCACTCAATTATAAAGTATGATGATACTCAAAACAATGATGAAAATAAATCAACTTACTCAAAACTAGAATATATCTACTATTTATTGGCTAAAAAATCTAATATAGATATTATGGATAGCTATTTAGTAGAAACAAATGGTAAATATCACTTTGTAACCAAAAGATTTGATATTGAAGCAAGTGGAAAAAGGTATCATATTCACTCACTAGCTGGATTATTGCACTTGGATTATAATATTCCTAGAGCTATTGGATATGAAGATTTATTAAGAACTTCTGTAAAACTAGGAGCAACAAATAGTTTAAAACAACTCTTTTTGCAAATGCTTTTTAACTATATGTTTGTAAACCAAGATGACCATAGCAGAAACTTCTCTTTTATGTGTGATGAAGATTTTAAATATAAAGCAACTCCTGCTTATGATTTGACTTTTTCAAAAGGCGAAAAACAAACAGTTGAGCATCAACTCTCTTTATATGGAAAAGCATTATCTCAAATAAATATAGATGATATTGTAAAACTTGCAACAGAGTTCTCAATTGAACTTGAATTTGTAGCTGCTTCTTTAGAAACTATGAAAACTTTAAGAGAAAATGAACTTCCAGTTTTACTAAAAGAGTTTAATATACAAATAGATAAACAAAAAAGAGTATTGCTTGAAACTTCAAAAAGAACTCTACAAGGGGCATTATAATGAGTAGCGAACTTTTAAGAAAACTGCAAAAAGCACAAAAAAATATTAAAAAAGATAGAAAAGAAAATCTAAATATAAATAGCTCTTTTGGAACTTTAACAGATGAAGAGATAGCTTTAGTTTTAAGTCTAAGAGCAAAAGAGCTAAGAATATCACAAAATAAAAAGCAAGTAGAGTTTAGCAATGAAGCAAATTTAAGTTCCCCTACAACCTACTCAAATTTTGAGCAAAAAGGAAATATATCAATGCTAAATTTTATAAAAGTTATGAGAAATTTTGGAAGATTAGATGAGTTAGAAAAACTACTACTTCCTACTCCAAAAGAGATGATTAAGAAATTTGAAAAAAGTGATAAAAAAAGAGTCAGACAATAAAACTAATAATGATTATTGAAATTTAGTTAAATTTTCAAGTAATGATAATAAATATCGGTACAATGGCTTTTATATTACTTTAAAGAGTTTTTTAATACAATTTTTTTCGTATAAATTTAATAAAAAAGAGAGAAATTTTGATAAAAAGTGAAGATATAGTAAAAATTGCTAGTTTTTTTTCAATAATAGCTCACACTCCTGGAAGATTAAGAGTAAGAGTTAATCCAATGATTACAAAAAATGCTGGAAATTTAACACTAAAAGATATTGAAGATTTACCAAAAAAAATTGATGGGATAAAAGATATTAAAATAAATAAGATTATAGCTTCAGTTACAATCACCTATGATCCAAATATTTTTAGACCAAAACTATGGGAAGATTTAGTAAAACAAGAAAACACACAAGAGCTAACTTCCCTTATAAATAATCTAGCAAAGGAGGTTATTTAGTGGCAATTGATTACAAAATACTAATAAGTAAAAAAATAGATGAAAACTCAACTGTAGATATAAGAAGTCAAATTCTTCAAATTGCAGTTTATGATGAGTTTAAAGCTTATGAAGCTTATGCGAAAATTATTGAGAAATTTGGGAATATAAACCCTTTTTCAAATATAAAAGAAGCTGAAGCTGTACACTATAGTGTACTTATATCTTTGATGCAAAAATATAGTGTAGAAGTTCCTATAAATGATTGGGCAGATAAAATCGATGTTCCAAACACTATTATAGAGTGTTGTGAACTAGGAGTTGCTAGTGAGATAAATAATATTGCAATGTATAATCATCTTTTAAACTACGCACAAGATAGTGATATTATAGATGTACTTTTTAGACTTCAAGCAGCTTCATATAATAACCATTTACCAAGCTTTAGAGCTTGTGTACAAAATCACTATAATAGTGGAAATTTACCTGAAAGTGGTGTTGATATGATGCAAAAAATGCAAGAGTATCAAGAGATGATAAACAATATAATGAGTGGAAATATAGATGAGAGTCTAATTTCAAAACTTATTCCAAATATAAATAAAGAGTTTTTAGCTGGAGCTGGAAGTGGAGCTGGAGTTGCTTATTTATTAAATGAGCTATTAAAAAAAGCTACAGATACAGAAATCAAGGAGTAGATTATGGCATTACCATTTATTGCAGGATTAATTGTGGGAGCTGGGGCTATTGTTGCATATAAAAATAGAGATTTACTTACAAAAAAAGGTAAAGACTTTTTAGATATTGCAAAAGTAAAAAGCGAAGAGTTACAAAACAGTGCTAAAGATAAATTTGAACAAGCAAAAGATTTTGTAGAGAAAAAAGCCAATGAAGTAAAAACTTCTACTAAAAAAGAGGAAACTATAAAAGAAGTAGTAGAGGAAGTAAAAGAAGAAGCTACTAAACCAAAAAGAAAATATACAAGAAAAACAAAAAAAGATGAGACAAAATAGATGAAAACAATAAATACAGGAACTCCTAGAAATGTGCTAGGGCATGTTATTAGTGGAGCAATTGCAAGTGCTGTTATTAGTGGTGCAATAAACTATAAAAAATATCAAGCAAAACAGATAAAAAAATGTGAAGCTATAAAAGATACTACAAAAAGAGCATCTCAAGGAGCAATAGCAACAGGAAGTGCAATAGCAACAACAAACTATATTGGTGAAGGAAATTATTTAAGAGCATTTACAGCAGCTTCTATTGGACTTGCTGGAATTTATGCACTTGAAATAATTGAAGAGAAGTTAGAGCAAAAATATTTAACAAACCAAAATATAGCTCTTGATGAAACAGAAGAGATAGAAGATTTAGAAATAGTAGGAGAAACAGATGAATAATACAAATATTAATCAATACAACACAGATATAAATAGCACAAGAAATCAAAGTCAAAATGGATTAAATATAAATCAAAATCCATATATAAATCAGAATGTAAATCCTGTTTTAAATCAAAATACAAATCAAGCTATGCCAAATAATACTACACAAAATCAATCTTTTTTTAATGCTGATTTTGTAAAAGGTGCTTTAATTGGAGCAGTTGCAACATATTTTTTAACAAACAAAAATGCACAAGAAAATATCTTTAATCTATTTGCAAAAGCAAATGAGTTTGCAAGTGCTGGAATTGAAGAGCTAAAAGAGAGAATGGAAGACGCAAAAGCTGCAATGGAAGCTAGAAAAGAAGAGTTTTAATATGCAAAAAAACTTTTTAAAAGTTCATCAAGCAGGATTAAGAGCTAGATATAAGCTTCAAATCTTAAAAGATAAATTTATAGATGAAGATATTTTAAAAAACTACTTTTTAGATGATGAAAATATTCAAAATAGTATAGAAAGTATTAGAGTTAATAAAAAAGCTTACTCTATTGTTTTTGAACTAAATGAAAATATTTTTGAAAGCATTGAAAAAAAGCTAGAAACTCTATCTTTAAATTCTCTTTTAACTTCAATTGATGGTGAAGCTAGTGTTTGTGTATCTTGTATAAGTGATGAAAAGCCTTCAATAAAAGGTACTTTAATAGCAAGTTCGGCACTTATTGCTGAAACTCTTACAACAAATCAAACAGCAAAAGCTGCAATTACAACACTTGCTTGTACTCCACTTTTAATTGATGGAACAAAAGAGCTTTTAAATGATGGGCTTACTTCTCATGTTCTTGAAGCTGGTGCTGTTGCCATCTCTATTTTTAGAAAAGATTATCTAGCAGCAAACTCAACAAATGCAATGCTTGAACTTGGAGAGTATATAGAAGAGACAACTGTACATAGAAGTGATGATTTACTAAAAGAACTAGCAAAACCAATTGTAGAAGAAGCGTGGGTTGAAAGAGTAGTTGATGGTAAAACTGTAGAGGTTTTAGAAAAAACTGAAAACCTAAATGTTGGTGATATTGTTGTTGTAGGAACTGGAAATACTATTGCAATAGATGGGCATATTATTGATGGAACTGGAACTGTAAACCAAGTTTCGATGACAGGTGAAGCTGAACCTGTTGTTAAAAAAAGAGGTGATAGAGTATTATCTGGAACTATTGTTGAAGAAGGAAGATTTAGAGTTTGGGCTGAACAAGTTGGTGCAAATACAGCAACTCAAAGAATAAAACACTATATAGAAAACTCTTTAAATGAAAAATCATCTGTTCAACTAAAAGCAAATAAGCTTGCAGATAAACTTGTACCAGTAACGCTAGGACTTGCTGGTGCTGCATATATATTTACACGAGATTTTGAAAGAGTAGCATCTGTTCTTCAAGCTGATTATTCATGTGCTTTAAAACTTGCAACTCCTGTTGCTTTTAAATCAACAATTAGTAAAGCAGGACATGCTGGAATTATGATAAAAGGTGCAAAATCTATTGAAGCT
>CANRCH010000127.1 GCA_947629065.1 uncultured Aliarcobacter sp. | reverse complement strand
TGTTACAGTAAGTGGACTTGGAAGGGGTGCTGGAAACTGTGCATTAGAACTTCTTTTAGGATTTTTGAAAAATCCAAAATATAATCAAATGCCTGTTTTAGAGTTTATAGAAAATCATATAGTTGAACTTGAAAAGAAACTTGATTGGGGATATAGTATTCCATATATGATAACAGGGCAACTAAACGAACACCCAAGAAGTGCAATAAAAGCAAGAGATGAAAACGATACAAATTATAGAGAGTTTTTTAAAAGCCTATCTATTATGGAGTAGATTAAAAGTGGAAAATTCCACTTTTAATCTTCTTAAGTTCACAAAATTTCAGATTTAATACTTTCAAGCCAAGTTTTAACTCTTTGTTCTGTTAATTCACTTTGATTATCTTCATCAAGTATTAATCCCACAAACTTATCATCAATTTGTGCTCTTGAAGAGTCGTGATAGTATCCATCTGCTGATGTAAAACCAATTATTTTAGCTCCACTATCTTTTAAATGTTCATAAACAATACCTACTGCATCTGCAAACTCATCTCCATAACTTTCTTGATCACCTAATCCAAAGATTGCTACTGTTTTGTTTGAAAAATCAACTTTTATAAAATCATCCCAAACAGATTCCCAATCATCATTTAAATCACCATTTCCCCAAGTAGAAGCACCTAAAATTATTTTGTCGTATTCATTAATTTTCTCTACTTTTGTTTTATCAAAGTTAAATGTCTCGATTTTTCCTAATTGCGTAGATATTGTTTTTGCTATTTCTTTACAGTTTCCTGTGTTTGTTCCATAAAATATTGCTGTTGCCATAAAATTTATCCTATTTTTTTAATTTTTATTTGCGTTAGTACAATTTGCATAACACTCACTACAGTTTTTTATATTCATTATCTTTACATACTCATCATATACACAAGCTGTTGATCTTTTTGCACAAACAAAAGGTATATTTCTTTTTTTAGCTTCATTTTTATATTTTAGCATTGTGTTGTGATTTAAAAAAGATGTTAGCATTACGATACAATCAAGATCTTGTGGTAGTTTTTTCTTAGGTGCAGAAGATTTTTTTCTAGCATCCCAATGACTTATACTTTTTGCTCCAAGCTCCAATAACATTGAACTAATATGTGAAATTTGGTCTCCACCTATAATCAAAATACTCATAAGTTTCCTTTATATTGATAATTAATATCAGGATACTACAAAAAGAAAACTTTAGATTTTATTAAATTTGATAATCAGTATCAAAAATAATAGATTTTTAGTTTTTTGTTACTATTTTTCTATTTCAAATGCAGTTTTAATAATATCTATTCCAAATTTTTCTCTTAAATTTTGAATATTTTTACTTAATTCCTCTTTTTTTAAATCATCTTCATACTCAAAAAGGTTAAAAGTGTGTTCATTTTTCTTTGCAAAATTAAATACAGTTATATAAATTTGAATAACTCCATGGTTTTTATGTCTATCAAGTTTATCAAACAAAGCTATCATACTATTTTTAAAATCAAACTCATTAAACATTTTATTTGTATTTTCTTGAAGTTTTACCTTTATATTGTACTCATATCGTATTTGTAAAATATATGAAAGTGGGTTTACTCCATCTTTTTTTACTATAAAACTAAGATACCTTGATAGAATCATAACTCGTCTTCGCACCTCTTTTCTATCATAAATAGCATCAAAAGTTCGCCCTATTCCCAAAGATTTTCTTTCTTTGTTTAGAGTTAATTTATTATCTCTAATTCCACAAACTCTATTATATGTATCAACTCCAATTTTTCCCCAAGAGTAAAAAAGTTTTTGATTTTTCCTAATATCTCCTAAAGTTTTAATATTATAACCATTTAATTTTTCACAAAGTGCTTTTCCAATTCCTGTAAACTCTTCTATTTTTATATCTTTTGTAAACTCTTCAATTTCATCTTTTTTTAAAAGTTTTACTCCATTTGGTTTTGCGTGATTTGTCATTAGTTTTGATAGATATTTTGTAGATGCAAGACCAATAGATGCTGGAAGTTTCAAATCTTTGTATATTTTATCCTTTAAATAAAACCCAAACTCTAAAGCCTCATGTTCTTCTATAAAACCCGTTAAATCTCCAAAAAACTCATCAATAGAGTATTGTTCTATTAAAGGAATCTCTTTTTCAAGCAAAGTTTTTAGCTTTAAAGATAACTCATCATATAAATCATAATTTGGTGGAATCATTTTTAATTTTGGGCAAAGTCTTAAAGCTTCATTTACACTCATTGCAGTTTTTACCCCAAAACTTCTTGCTTCATAAGATGCTGTTGTAATAATTCCTCTTATTCTTCCATTTTCATCTACATAATACTCTTTGAAACTCTTATTTGCATCGTTTGTTAAAACTTTGCTTGAAAAAGCAGCCCTATTTGTAGCGACTTTTCTTGCTTTACTTTGTTGTGAAAATATATCAATATTGCTTCTTCCTCCAACAGCAACAGGAATATTTAACAAACTATCATCCAAACTTCTATGAGCTGAAACAAAATAACAATCTAAATCTAAGTGAATAAACATAAAGGTATTATAGTATAAAATAAAATTAAAACTAAAAAAGATTACAGTTTGACATAAAATTATTTTTTTATTATTTATTCTTCTTTTATTACTATTTTGTGTAATTTTTACTCATTTAAAAGCTTAAATTATAGTTATATTTTTTTGTTTATTTTATTAAATCTCTATTAAGTTATTTATGTTTAATATAGTAACTATTATATTTGAAGGAGAGAAGATGATGAAACAAAGCGGATTAAAAAAAGCTATTTTTGCTTTATCTTTTTTAGCTAGTTTTTCTTATGCTGCTGAGTATGATGCAGTAAAAGGTGAGATGTTATCACTATCATGTGTAAATTGTCATGGGGTTGATGGTAAATCAAAAACAGCAATTCCAAGTATTGCTGGACTTGATAAAGAGTATTTAAACAAAACTCTTTTAGAGTATAAAAATGGACAAAGAGAAGATACTTTTATGATGCAAAAGCATACAAAAGGTTTTAGCGATGCAGAGTTAGAGCAGCTATCTTACTACTTTTCAAAAGTTAAATAAGCAAAAAGGATAAAAAATGATAAATAGAAGAAGTTTTAATAAATTACTTTTAGGAGCAACAGCTTTATCTTTTGCTGCTTGTAATAGCCTTGCTACAACTTTGCTTGAACTTCCAAAAGGAAAACATAGAGTTGTAATTGTTGGTGGTGGTTTTGGTGGAGCTGCGGCTGCTAAATACTTAAGAAAATATGATCAAGATGTAGAAATTGTAATCATTGATGCAAAAAAAGAGTACCACACTTGTCCATTTTCAAATGCTGTAATAGCTGGAATGGAAAATATAGATTTCATTAAACAAGATTTAACAGCACTTGCAACAAAACACAATGTAAAAGTTATTTACGAGAAAGTAAAAAAAGTTGATGGTGCAACAAATAGTGTGATTTTAGAAAATGGTTCAGTTATTTCATATACTAAAGCAATTGTAAGTCCTGGAATTGATTTTAAATATGAAAAAGGTTACATTGAAGGAAGCGAACTACACTCACCACACGCTGTAATCGCAGGTGAACAAACTATTTTACTTCAAAAACAACTTGAAGATATGAAAGATGGTGGAACATTTGTAATGGTTGCACCAAAAGACCCATTTAGATGTCCTCCTGGTCCTTATGAAAGAATTTCTCTAGTTGCACACTATTTAAAAAACAATAAACCAAACTCAAAAATCATTGTATTAGACCAAAAAGATAAGTTCTCAAAACAAGGTCTATTTACAAATGGATGGAAAGAGCTTTATGGTGATTTAATAGAGTGGAGAGCAGCTGATTTTGGTGGAAAAGTTGTAAGTGTTGATCCAGTAAAAAGAGTTGTTGAAACAGAAGATGAAGAAGTTGTGGCTGATGTTTTAAACTATATTCCAAATCAAAAAGCAGCAAAACTTGCATTTGATTCAGGTTTAACAGATGGTGACTGGTGTCCTATTCATCCAAAAACATTTGAATCAAAACTTGTAAAAAATGTACACGTAATAGGTGATGCTTCAGTTGCAGCTCCAATGCCAAAATCAGCATTTAGTGCAAGTACTCAAGGTAAAGTTGTAGCACTTCAAATATCAAGAATATTAAAAGATATTGCACCAATTAATCCTCCAAAACTAGCAAACACTTGCTATAGTTTACTAAGTCCAAATTATGGAATATCAATTGCTGCTGTTTATGAAGCACATGATGATAAAATCATAAGTATTGATGGAGCTGGAGGAGTGAGTCCTGAAGTTGATTTAGATGGTCATATTAGATTATTAGAGTCAAAATATGCTTACGCTTGGTATGCAGCTCAAACAGAAGATGTATTCAAATAAAAAAGTAAAGAGTTAATCTCTTTACTTTTACTTAAAAATATTATTTTAAAAACAATTTCATAAAGTTTGCTATAATAATTCATAAAAATAAAATTATAGGGATTTTTATGAATAAAATAACTTTTATACTCCTTTTCATATCTTCATTATTATTTACAAATAGTTTAGAAAAAACATCACTACAGCTTATGTGGGAAGACCAATTTGAATTTGCTGGGTTTTATATAGCAAAGGAAAAAGGATTTTACAAAGATGTAGGACTTGATGTAGAATTAAAAAAATTTGACCAAAATCTATATATAACAGATGAAATAGTAAATAGAAATTCTGATTTTGGAGTTAGTTCAAACTCACTAATTATTGATAAATCAAATGGAAAAGATATTATCCTTTTAGGTGCGATTTTCCAAACTTCTCCTCTTGCAATAATTTCATTAAAAAATTCAAATATCAATAAAATTGAAGACTTTGCAAATAAAAAACTGATGATTACAGGTGAACAGCTTGATTTTGCTACTTTTAGAGCTATGGTAAAAAGTAACAATGTAGATATATCTTCTTTAAAAATCATTCCTCACTCTTTTGATGTAAATGATTTAATAAATAAAAAAATAGATTTAATGCTTGCTTATATTACAAATGAGCCATTTTTACTACAAGAAAAAG
>CANRCH010000126.1 GCA_947629065.1 uncultured Aliarcobacter sp. | reverse complement strand
TAATTTCTTCACAAACATTATTTCTAACTAAAGTTTTTTAAAGATCATAATTTCAATTGTGTTTCACTGAAATTGGACGGGAATTATAATAGGAAAACTTTACTTTGTCAAGGGTTTAGTCTTAAATTTGGCTTAAGTTTGGAATTTCTTTTTGTTTTCTATGGTTTTTATATGTTTTAGTCGATAAATCCACTATTTGCTTGAATTATTATTGATTTTGAATTTCCATTTTTATCGAAAAATGTAATTGTACAAGGAGATTTTATCTCATAAGTTGATTCTTTACTAAGGTTTGAATAAACTTTACCATCATTTCCAAAACTAATTTGTCCTAGTGAACTAGTACTATTACAAGATATATTTATATCTTCAACTCCAAAGTTTTTTGTAATTAAAGTATATTTACTATCTTTTGCATCTTCATTGCATTGATTATTTGCATAAATATATCTGTTTGTTAGTGGATCTTTTAAAGTTTCAACTCTATTTATATGTCCAGCCATATTTTTATCACTATATATTGAAAAATAAATTCCACCAATTGAACTATTGCATTTTTGAAACTTCATAGTCCATCTTTGTTTATACCACATATTTTCTTTCTCAATTCCCTTTTCATCTACTATTTTATATTCATTATATGAGTCAAACAAAAGTGCTTTATATCTTGTGTAGTTTAAATATAGCTTTACTCTTTGTGTGAGTTCTTCTAGTTTATTTTCAGATTTTTTAGGTGTGAAGCTTGAATAGATTAGGCTTATTATTAAAATTACAATAATTATTTCAAATAGGACAAATGATTTTTTCATAGCTTTTTAATATATACACTAAAAAGTTCTTTACTATAATAAGATATTACAATCTTTTCATCATAGTTATAAAACTCACTGTTTGATAAGTAGTAAGAAGTTCCCTCTTTGATTCCATAAAATCTCTGCCTTAAAGCTAATTCACTATCTTCAAAATATATATAATCTATATCTCTAGTTTTTAACTCTTGTGCTAACTCTTTTGCAAAATGGTATTGATATACGAAATGTTTTCTTGGTTCACTTAAAACTAAATATAGTGGTTTACTAATAAAAGTAAATAGTACATTTAGAAATAGTAATATGATTGTAACACTTGCAATTAAATTGTATGTTTTTCTAAACTCTTTTAATCTAACTCTATATGAATTTAAAAACATTTTTACCATTATTGGAGTTGCAATTACTACAAAAGGTGCAAAATCCTCTATAAAAACTCTTTGTCTAAAAGAGATTAGAATTGATAATAAAAGTGCTGTAATTGAAATATACCAAGTTAAACTTCTATCTCTTAAAATTGCACTTCTATATAATGCATATATAAAGTACAAAAAAACTAAGGGTGAAAAAATTGTCGCATATATTCCAAATGTATCAAATAAATAACCTCTTGGTCTTCCATCAGTTGAAAATCCATATATAAATATTGATAAGAAGAAAAGAACTAATGAAAAATATAGTAATTTTTTGTCTTTACTTCTTAGAGAAAAAAGAAACAGTGCAAGAAAAAGTATTGCAAAAGCATTATCTACAAAGAGTAAAAATGGTAATAAATAGTAAAGGTGCTTTCTTTTTTTTTCATAATAATATATGTATAAAAGGGTGAAAAATGTTGTAATAATTGCAGTATTTACAAGAAGTGAAGCACTTAAAACTCCAGGAAGCGCCATAAACAGTATTATAGAGATAAATCTATCTTTCTCATATTTAAAGTAATTTTCTGTAATTAAGTACATCAAAATTACACTTAATAGATACAAAATAATAAATGGTGTTCGTAGAGCTAAGTCATTATCCCCAAACAAAAAGGTACTTGCATTTGTAATAACAGATAAAATTGAGTGATTTATATATAAGTTTACAGCCTCTTTATATGAAATACTTAAAGCTAGTTCTGTTTTTACTAAAAGTAAAACAAAAACTGTTGCTAAAATAGAGTAAAAAAGAAGAGTAAATCTATATTTATATAACATAATTTAATCTATAATTTTAAGAAGTTATCTATTATTTTATGCCCATGTTCACTCATAATTGATTCAGGGTGAAACTGTACTCCATAGATTTTTTTGTTTTTTATCTCTAAAGACATAATTTCTTGATCATCTAAACTTTTTGAAGTCACAATAATATCTTCTGGAAGATTCTTTTTTTCTACTATTAAAGAGTGGTATCTTGTTTGTGTAAACTCCTTTGGTAGAGTTTTAAATATTGCTGTATCTTGTAAAACTTCTATTTGTGAAGTTTTTCCATGCATCATTTTTTTTGCTTTAATAACATTTGCTCCAAAAACTTGTGCAATTGCTTGATGACCTAAACAAATTCCAAAAATTGGTAGTTTGTCACTAAAATATTTTATAACCTCAAGGCAAACTCCTGATTCATTTGGAGTAGCTGGTCCTGGAGAGATAATAATTTTACTAGGATTTAGTGCAATTATCTCATCTAAACTTAATTCATCATTTCTTATAACTTTTAAATCCGCCCCTAATTCAAGACAATATTGCACAATATTATATGTAAAACTGTCGTAGTTATCTATCAATAAAATCATATTAATTTTCCTAAATTCAAATGCAATATTATAGCAAGATAGTTTTAAATTTTATTTGTTAAGTAAGTTTTGAGATAGAGTATGTAGAAAATTATGTAAACAAACTGTTTACATAATATCTTTTGCTTTAATTCCAAGAAGTTGAAGAGCAACTTTTATTGAAAGTTTTGCCATTGATAAAGCTTTTAAGAACTCTTTTTCTTCACTAGTTCCAATAATTTTATGTTCATTATAAAATCTATGAACACTTGAAGCTAATGAGTATAAATAATCTGTTATTTTTTGAATCTCTCTTTTCGCAAATGCTTCTTGTAAAACAGATTTTAAAAGTAGTGATTCATAAATAAGATTTTTTGCATCTTGATTTATGTTTTCTAATTTAATATTTTTTATATCATCTACACCTAAAGATGATTTTTCTATAAGCTGATTTATTCTAGCGTGTGCATAGTTTATATAAAAAATCGGGTTTGATGAATCTTGGTTTTTTAACATATCAATATCAAACTCTAGATGTGTATCACTTTTTTTTGTTAAGAAGATAAATCTTAATGCATCTGAACCAATTTCAGCTGTAATATCTGACATTAAAATCACATTTCCAGCTCTTTTACTCATCTTATATGGCTCTTTTCCTTTTAAAAGTTGAACCATTTGAGATAAAAGAATCTCTAGTTTTTTTGAATCATTTCCACAAAACTCAACTGCTGCTTTTACTCTTGTTATATATCCGTGGTGATCTGCACCCCAAATATTTATATATTTATCAAAATTTCTATCATATTTGTTTTTGTGGTAGATTATATCTCCAGCTAAATATGTAGGAATTCCATTTTCTCTTACAACAACTCTATCGCTATCATCACCAAATTGTGTAGATTTTAGATAAACTTTTTCATCTTTTGTATATAGTGAACCATTTTTTTCTAAAACAGATTTTGTATCTTCCCAAGAGCTATATAAAGATTTTTCAGATACAAAATTTTCAAACTCAATTCCTAAATCTTTTAAATCTTTAACAATAATTTGCATAACAATATCTTTTGCAAAAATTGCCATCTCAGGAAATCTGTTCTCATCATAAATAATATCTTTTCCAAATTTATCTATAATCTGCTTTGCTATATCAACTAAATATTCACCTCTATAGTAACTTTCAGGATACTCTACAGTTTCATTAAAAATGAAATCTCTAGCAGCTAAACTAACGCTAGTTCCTAAAAGTTGCATTTGAGCACCTGCATCGTTTACATAATACTCAGTTACTATATCAAAGCCTAAATATTTTCCAACTCGTGCAAGTGTATCTCCAAAAATAGCACCTCTTGCATGACCTATATGAAGTGGTCCAGTTGGATTTGCACTAACATATTCTAAAAGGATTTTTTCATCTTTTTTAATATCTTTTGCAAAGTTTTCATCACTTTCTAAAGCTTGATTTAACTCTTTTTCCAAAAAACTATTTGACAAAGTAAAGTTTATAAAACCTTTTATTGCTTCAACTTTTTCAAATACTTCTTTGTTTGATAGTTTTTCTGCTAAATCATCTGCAATTTGCATTGGTGATTTTTTTAACTCTTTTGCTAAAGCAAAAGCAACAGGTGTCGCAAAATGACCTAAAGATAAATCTTTAGGTTTCTCTAGAACAATCTCTTTTTCTAATATTTTTTCTATATACTCTTTAACAATAGTTTGCAATTTACTTCTCTTATTGGTTTATTTATGCTTTTTGTTCGTCTTTTGCTTTAGTTTCTACTTTTTTATCGTTCTCATCAATTTTTGTAGCACTTGCAATCTCTTCTTCGTCATCTTTTACAGCTTTTTTGAAGTTTTTAATTCCACTTCCTAAACCTTTTGCTAGTTCTGGTATTTTTTTACCACCGAATAAAATTAAGATTATTAAAACAATTACTAATAATTGCATACCACTTGGCATACCCATAGTTATTCCTTTTTTTTAAGATAGCGTAGATTATAACCTTTTAAAGCTTAAAAAAAATTTCTATTTCAAAAGAATTATTGCTATTTTTATTCCAATAAACAGGGCAAATAAAGAACCAAAAAGATTTAAAGAGATATTTAATATAGCTAAATTTAGTGATGAATTTAATAAAAGATAACTATCTAGTGCAAAAGTAGAAAAGGTTGTAAGTCCGCCTAAAAATCCAGTAATTAGAAAAAATCTTAAATTATCTGAAAGAGTATTATTTAAGAAGTAAATATATAAAAATCCTATTAAAAAGGAACCCAATATATTTACAAATAAAATTGCAATTGGAAAACCTGTAGTATAATATTTTGCTTGAAAAAGAACTGCAAAATATCTTAAAACACTACCAATTGCTCCTCCAAAAGCTACGGCAAAAATAGTTTGCCAACTAATGGGCATAGTTGTTGCACTCTTTTTCGAAAATTTCTCTCATATTTTTTTCTGTATCTTCGTACCAAGAAGTACTCTTTTCGGCTAAAACTGGCTCTAAATATACAATTTTTACAG
>CANRCH010000125.1 GCA_947629065.1 uncultured Aliarcobacter sp. | reverse complement strand
AATATGAAAAAAATGAACAGCAAAATGAAGAGAAAAAGTTTGAAAAAACAGATATTAAATTTGTGAAACTTGAAGAAAAAAAAGTAGAAGCTCGTATAGAAAAACCAAAAGAAGAGCCTGTTTTAAAACCAACTCCACCACCAACTAAACAAGAGATGCAAAAACCTATTATTAAAGAGGAAAAAGTTGTTAAAAAAGTAGAAAAACCAAAAGTAAAAGAAACTCCTAAAAAACCAACAAAAAAAGAGATTGAAAAGGCAAAAGAGTTTCAAAACAAAGTACTAAAAGAGCAAGTTATAAAAAACAAACCAAACATTCAAGATAGTACTTTAGAAAATTTCTTAAGTCAAAAAGAGCCTGTAAACAAAGAGGTTTTAAATGAATTAACAAAACTTTATGGAAAAGAGTTTGATACTTTTACAAAGGTTCAAAAAGCCTATTTAGAGAAAAACTTAAACAACTTTCAAGTAATCACTCAAAGAGTTTTAAACCGTTTAGGCTACCCAAGACTTGCCGCAAAACTTCAGATTGGCGGGGTTAATATAGTTGAATTTATGTTTCACCCAAATGGTGATATAAGTGGATTAAAAATTATAAACTCAAGTGGATATACAATTTTGGATGATTACACTTTGGATTTAATAAAAATTGCATATAAAGAGTACCCAAAACCAACAGAGACTACAAAGCTTAGGTTTCAGGTTTTTTATAGGATGTATTAACTACTTCCCAATATAACTATATGAATCCATATATCTAAAAGCAATTAGATTTTCTAAAATTGCAAAGGTTATTATAAAGTTAATAAAGGAACTTCCTCCATAAGAAAATAGTGGCAAAGGGATTCCAACAACAGGTGCAAAGCCAATAACCATTAGAATATTTACACTCATATTTAAAAATATAAGCAAGGCTAATCCACTTGCAAAAACTTTTAAGACATAATCATCTTTGAAAAAATAGTTTATGGATAAAAGATGCAAAATCAATATTCCATAAATAAATATTAAAAATGCAGCACCCAAAAATCCATATCTTTCAACCAAATATGCAAAAATAAAATCACTTGTTGCAATTGGCAAAAATTTTAGTTGAGTTTGTGTGGCTTCGGAACTATCTTTTCCTGTTAAACCACCAGAACCAATTGCAATAATACTTTGTTGTACGTGATAACTTGGCTTTTCAGATACAATAAAATCATGAATTCTCTTTTTTTGATAATCTTTTATTCCATAAGTATAAATAAACGGAGAAGATACACCTAAAACAATAATAATTGTTGCCCAAATTTTCCAGTTTACTCCAACTAAAAACAGAACTCCATAACCAACCAAAAGCATAACAAGTGCTGTTCCCAAATCTGGCTCTTTTACAATCAAAATAAATGGTAAAAATATATAAAAAGAGAAGTATAAAAAATCTTTTAATCCATAGCCATTTTCAGGTGGAGGTCTATTATAAACTAAATATCCAAGCATTAGTAAATATATTGGTTTTATAATCTCTGATGGCTGAATTGTAGTGTTTAAAACAGGTATATCAAGCCATCTTTTAGCACCCAGTTTTGTAACTCCAAAAAGTTCAACAGCAATTAAAAGTGCAATTCCCATCCAGTATAAAATAGGCACAATTCTTAATCTTCTTCTAATAGGAAGTATAAAAATCATAACAAAAGCAAAGATAGAAAATCCATAATACATTAGCTGTTTTTGTGCTAAAATGTCGTTTGTTTCACTAATTAAATGGTATGATAATATCACTAAAGGCAAAACAAAGATTATTAATAGATAGTCAAAATGTGAAATAGTTCTTTTATCCAATATTCTCATAAACGAAAGAGTAGCTAAAAATGTATAAAAATTTTATTGTAGAAGAGGAAAATAGGCTTGATAAGTTCCTTACAAGCAAAATAGATGCTTCACGAAATCAAATCGAACAACTAATAAAAAAAGAGTTTGTAAAAGTAGATGGAAAAATTGTAAATAAATCTGGTTTTAAATTAAAAGAAAATCAAGAAATAGAGGTTTATTTACCACAAAATGTTTTAAATCAAGAAAAAGATGAAGAGTTTTTAAAAGAGTCTTTAAAAGATGTTTTTGTAGAAATAATCTATGAAGATGATGATGTTCTAATATTAAATAAACCAGCAAATCTTACAATCCACGATGCACCAAGTGTAAAAGATGCAACTTTAGTTGATTGGTTAAAACTAAAAAACATTTCACTTTCAACAATTAGTGGTGAAGAAAGGCACGGAATTGTACACAGACTTGACAAAGGAACAAGTGGAATAATTGCTATTGCAAAAACAAATGAAGCACATATATCTTTGGCAAAACAACTTGAAAATAGAACTATGGGTAGATACTATATTGCAGTAATAGACAATCCTTTAAAAGATAATCTAATTATAGAAAAGAAAATTGCAAGAAACCCAAATAATAGATTAAAAATGGGAATAATTGAAGGTGGAAGAGATGCAAAAACAGCTTTTTTAAAAATACTTGAGAGTGAAAATAGCAAATATGAACTAATAAGTGCAAAACTTTTTACAGGAAGAACTCATCAAATTAGAGTCCATTTAAGTTCGATAAATAGGCATATATTAGGAGATAATTTATATGGATTTAAGGGCGATTTAAATAAAATAAATAGATTTTTTTTGCACGCATATATTTTAGAGTTAATTCACCCTACTAAAAATATAAAAATGTGCTTTAAAGCAAATCTACCAAAAGATATAAATGATTTTTTAAATTTGAATTTTTCCAAGGATTTTATAAATGAAAAGATTGATACAAGCAACATCATTAACGGCTTTTCTAATTTTAGCTAGTGGTTGTTCTAATCCATTAGACTCTTTAAATAGCCCAACAACTCCAACAATAAACCATCAGGTTCAGACAGTAGATTATAACTCAATTAAATCTATTCCAGATATTACATCTATTGGTTTTGAGTGGCAAAAAGTAAATGACCCAAGAGTTATTGGTTATAACTTTTACAGGACTGAAATTGACAAAGGCGAAACTACTTTAAAACTTATTGGTAAAATAGATAGTATGCATGCAACTCACTATGTTGATAAAAACCTAGAACCAAAAACAAGATATGCATATCAAATATCAGCTAGACTATCTGATGGAACTGAAACTCCTACAACAGAAGCATATATTGCAACTACACTTCCAAGAATCGTACCTGTTGCTTTTGCACAAGCTGTTTCAAATCTTCCGAATAAAGTAAAACTTCTTTGGGAACCACATCCAGATCAAAGAGTGAGTTATTATAGAGTTGAAAAGTTTAATACCTTAATAGATAAATGGATTTTCCTAGCTACTGTTAAACAAAGATTATCAGCTGAATATATAGATACTGGTTTAAAAAATAATACAAGTCATAAATATAGAGTTAAAGCTTTTAGCTTTGAAGATGTAGAATCAGCACCAACAAAAATTCTTGAAGCAAAAACAAAACCTGCTCCAAAACCTGCAACTGGTGTAAAAGCTTCAAATAATATCCCTAAAAAGATATTTTTAACTTGGACAGCTTCAATTACAGATGATGTAGTGCAATACCAAATTCATAGAAGCAATTATGAGTCTTTTGGATATAAAAAAATTGCAACAATATCAGCTTTAGAGTATGAAGATAATATTGGTGCAGATGATAAAACTTACTATTATAAAATTATTCCTTTAGATAAAGATGGTTTAGAGGGTGATTTTGATTATAAAGCAACAAAAGGTGAAACTTTAGGAAAACCTACAAAACCAAATCTAGCACAAGCGACTCTTCAAGGAAATGTTCTTAATCTATCTTGGTCAAGTGTTCCTAGAGCTGTTTCATATAATGTAATTAAGAAAACCAAACAAAACTTTTTTCAATACAATACAACAAAATTTGAAAATATAAACTCTACATCTTTTCAAGATGGAGATATTGTAAGTGGAATTGATTATAAATATAGCATTCAAGCTGTTGATGAATTTGGTTTAGTTTCTGATGAATCAAATGAAAAAAGCATTAGTGTAAAATAGTAAAGAAAGAGAAAAATGCCACATATACTATTTGAGAAAAAGGAGTTAATAAAGACTCCACTAAAAACTAATGAAATTGAGTTTGAATTTATTGCAAAATCTCTAAACTTTATTAGTAGTGATAGAAAAATTGAGTACAGAGTTGCAGTTAAAAATAAAAACAAAGATTTTTTACTAGCAATTAAAGAAAAAGATGAAAACTATATTATAAAAGCTGATAAAGTTACAAGAATTTCACCTGTTTCTTTAATAAAAGATGGTTTAAATGCTTATGTAAAAGAAAATGGTGCAAAAGTTCTATTTTCAAATACAAATAGCTTTAAACAAGATAACAATGAAGAAGAGAAGCATAAATATTTAAAAGATATTAACTATTTTGTAGATGAGTTTAAAACACAAAAAGAGATAAATATAGAGATTGGTTTTGGAAGTGGAAGACATCTTTTATATCAAGCAAAACAAAATCCAGATATACAATTTATTGGGCTTGAAATTCACTATCCATCAATTGAACAACTTTTAAAACAGCTTGAAATTCAAAATATAACAAATGTTTTGGTTGTAAATTATGATGCAAGACTTTTTATGGAGTTTATAGAATCAAATCAAGTTGGAAAAATATTTGTTCACTTTCCTGTTCCTTGGGATAAGAAACCGCATAGAAGAATCTACTCAAATGAGTTTGTAAATGAGGCTTTAAGGGTTTTAAAAATTGGTGGAACACTAGAGCTTAGAAGTGATAGTAGAAACTATTTTGATTTTTGCTTAGGATTACTTACAAATTTACCAAAAGCAAAAATTAGTATTGATATAAACAGAGATTTAGAAGTTACAAGTAAATATGAAGATAGATGGAAGAAGCAGGGAAAAAATATCTATGATTTAGTTTTAACTTCACAAGAACTTGATGAAAATATAGATTTATCTTATGATTTTTCTTTTGAGAATAGTTTAGATTTAAAAGAGATTATCACAAAAATTCCACAAAAAGCAGTTATATTCAAAAACTATTTTGTGCATATTGAAGAGGCTTATGAAATAATTGATAA